>JAEEXG010000025.1 GCA_016291405.1 Lachnospiraceae bacterium | reverse complement strand
AGAAACTATTTCCCGATTACTTTAAAGAACAGCCCAATGGGCTTCAAATATCAAAGGAGCAATTTGAGGCTTTATACGGAAGACCCCTTGGAAATGATAAAGATAGAAAGCGTGGAGACTTTACCTTACATTGTTCTTTTGATGATGTATCTAAAAAATCCTTATTTGGACTAATGGTAAGAGGAATAGTTTCTTTGGTCATTAAGTTAATGTTTAAGGGAAAGCCAAAGAATTCCCCTGAAATGAAGATGGTTAGAATGGGACTTTTTGAAGGAAATCTTGAGGGGTTAATTTCTGTAAGCGGTGGAGCAATCTCTCCTAAACTTGCAAATATGCTTGTTTATAACGCTAACAGAAAGTACTTTAAAGCAATCAAAACTATATTTGAAAAGTAGGTGAGGGTATGGAAAAGCTTGATAACAGAACGAAATGGACCTATTGCATAGGGGCTACGGGAAGGGACATGGCCTATACGCTTGTGAGCATGTTTTTGCTTACCTATATTCAGTACACCATGAAGCTTACGGTCGCTCAATATGCCACTATCTCGGCAATTGTGGTGGTGTGTCTTTTGTGGGATGCCATAAATGACCCCTTAATGGGAATAATCATTGAAAATGCAAAGCTTAAAAGCGGTAAGTTTAAGCCTTGGATACTTCTTGGAGCCTTTTTAAACGCCCTTGTCATAATCGGATTATTTACCATAAGGCCTGAGGGCTGGGGATTTGTTTTCTTCTTTGGCGTAGGGTACTTACTTTGGGGAATGACTTACACCATGAACGACATTTCCTATTGGGGCATGCTTCCAAGCTTAACTTCCAATCCTAAAGAAAGAAACCTGCTTGTCACAATTCAGGGAATATTCATTTGCATAGGTCAGTTTTCGGTAGCGGGGCTTCTTCCCGACATGGTTGCCGGAAATGCGGTTAAGGCTTACAGAATTGCGGCAATCATCATAGCCAGCTGTTTTCTTGGTTTCCAGCTTTTGACCGTCTTTGGAGTAAAAGAAAGAGAAAGAAAACAAAATGCAGAAGCCCTTTCTTTAAAGGATATGTTTAAGATCTTCCTTAGAAACGACCAGCTTATTGCAGGTGGTGTATCTCACCTTTTGTTTCAGGTTGGAAACGGACTTTTAATAATGATAGGAATGAACTTTTTCTACTTTGAATTCGGTTATTCAAAGGGCGGAGAATTGGTATTTTTATTTACAGTAATGTATGGCCTTGGAACCTTAATATCTGAAGCTTCATATGCGGCAATTGCTTCTAAACTATCAAGAAAGAAAATACTTGCTATTTCTACTTCTTTAATTGTGCTTGGATACTTGGCTTTAATGTCGGTAGGATATGTGCTTCCTAAGAATGTTGTGGTTATAAATATAATTGGTTTCATCATTTTCTTTGCCCAAGGCGCATTTAACATGACGATGATAGTGATGCTAAATAACACTATCGAATACGACGAAGCAAAGTTTCATGAAAGGCACGACAGTATTATTTCTGCTGTAAGGTCTTTTGCCACAAAGCTTGCAAGCGCCATAGACCAGGGAGTGGTTGCATTGATCCTAATAGTAAGCGGAATATATGCAATCAGCCAGAATATTTCAGATCTTGAAATTAAAGCTGCCACAAACGTGATTTCTAAGGCAGAGGTAATTGATAGCGCCGATGCATTTATTGAAACCGCAACGGCTCTTCAAAGATTAACCTTAAGACTTGGAATAGTGCTTGTGCCGATTTTGGCAATAGGAATCGCATTTATAATATTAAAGAAAAAGTATGTGATCGATGAAAAAATGTATGACGCCCTTGTAAAGGATATAAGTGAAAGAAAAGAATAAGCATAAGCCTTCGGAATCAAATTCCGAAGGCTTTTTTAAAGCATTTAACGATACTGAGAATGCAGTCCTATTTCTTTTTTCTTTGATTTATGGTACTCTATATTTTGAGTTAATAGGTGAAAATCACCAATACATTTTGTAGTTACGGAGTGAAAACGGGCGCTATGATAGGACATCTTATCAGAATAATTATCATCCTGTTTATAGTCGTACTTTTCATGATAAAGCCCAACAAAAAACGCGATACTTCGTATTTTAGGACAAAGATGTATGCGCACAGAGGCCTTCATGGAAACGGAGTTCCGGAAAATTCTCTAACGGCTTTTAGGCTTGCAAGAGAAAAGGGATACGGCGTAGAGCTTGATGTTCAGATGACAAAGGATAAAAAGCTTGTTGTTTTCCACGACGGAAGTTTAAAGAGAATGTGTGGTGTTGACGGCTTTTTAAGAGATTATACTTATGAAGAGCTTAAGGAGTTTAATCTTGCAGACTCAAATGAAAAGATTCCGCTTTTTTCGGATGTTTTAAATACACTCGGAGACACCGATTTAATTTGTGAAATTAAGGGTGACAACGGAAACAAATGCTACGAACTTTGCGAGCGTACCGTCGCAGAGCTTGATAAATATGAAGGAAGATTTTGTGTGGAATCCTTCAGCCCCTTCTTGGTACAGTGGTTTAGAAAACATCGACCTGAGATTATAAGAGGACAGCTTTCTTGTGATTTTAGAGGCGATGAGAAGATGTCGTTTGCTACGCAGATTACAATGACCCATTTACTTGTAAACTGCATTTCAAGGCCTGATTTTGTGGCCTATAAGCATGAAGACATCAATACTTTAGGATTTAAATTGTGTAAAGGGATATATAAACCTTTCCTTGTGGCATGGACCGCTAAGGGAGAGGAAGAACAGAAGAAAGCTTGGGGAAGCTTTGATTCTGTGATTTTTGAACAATTCTCGGGGAAAGAATAATTACTTGATTTGGAGGCATTAATGGGAGAAATCTCGCTTTCCGAGAAAAGAGGTTATGGGGAACAGTTTGACGTGGAAGGATTAAATTTCTTTCGACGTCTATTAGCCGCAATTCAGAACAAAGAATTTGTGGTTTTCTTTCAACCAAAGATTTCGATAGCCGACATGAAAATATCGGGGGCTGAAGCGCTTGTACGCTGGTATTGCGACGGAAGTGTGTTGCCGCCCATTAAGTTTATTCCTTTCTGTGAAAGAACCGGACTTGTTATAGACGTTGACTTTTATGTACTTGAAGAAACCTGCAAAAAGATGCGGGAGTGGCTGGATGAAGGCTTAGAACTTGTAAGAATATCCGTAAACTTTTCAAAGTATCACTTTAACGAGCCGGAAGTTGCGGAAAAGATTTATAAAGTCATAAAGAAATATAACATACCGACAGAGTATATTGAAGTTGAGTTTACAGAGACCGCATACCTTGATAAAGAAGATCTTTTAGAGCATACGGTAGATAAATTAAGAAGCTACGGAATAAAGTCTTCAATCGATGACTTTGGCTCCGGTTATTCTTCTTTAAACTTGCTTCAGAACATGGATTTTCAGGTTGTAAAGCTTGATAAATCCTTGCTTGGAAAAGGAGTTGAAAACGAAAAGGCCAAAAAGGTAATTTCAAGCATCATTCATATGGCAAAAGAGCTTGAAATGGAGGTTTTGGCAGAGGGTGTGGAGACGCCCGAGGAACTTGAAATGCTTAAGCGCTTAAAATGCGATACCGTTCAGGGATTTTTGTTTGATAAGCCATTGCCCGTGAGCGAATTTGAAAAGCGTTTAAGAGAAAGAAACTATCCTCATAAAGCAAAAGAGGATATAGGGGAGAAACCTATAGTGAAGTTAAACGACGTTGATTTTGAAGAAATAAAAGTAGAAAAGAAAACTGAGGAAAGAACCGAAAAGAAAGATGCGCCAAAGCCTGTGTCACGTAACAGATACATGGACATGGAGCTTGATTTCGACGAGGAAGTAAGCACAAAGAAGCACACGGGAACATTGATTGTGGGAGTGGTGCTTATATTGATTGCCCTAACCGTAATCGGCGCAAGCATCTTTATGATTAAGGGCGGAAAGCTTCCTTTTGGAAAGAAAGAAGCCGAAGAAGAAAAGATTTACACCCAGTCTCAGGTTGATGCAATGATTGAAGAGGCTGTAAATAAAAACGTAGAAGAAGCCAAAGAACAGACACAAAAAGAAACCTACGATGCTTTTAAAAAGAAAGTAAGGGAAGCTTCGGAAGTAAGCAGCGGAATGTCAAACTTCTTAAGATCCTTGTATCCTGATGATTTAGTGTTTATAGACGGAAGCAAGTTTCTTTATGTACCTATAAACAAGGACTTAAAGCAGCATTCATACGATTCCGCAAAGTTTAAAAAAGATGAAGAAACCGGTTACCTTTATTATACAGACGATTCAGGAAACAAAACTTCATACTTTGGAATCGATGTAGCTTACACACAAAAAGATATTGATTGGAAAAAAGTAAAAGAAGCAGGCGTTGAATTTGCCATTATCCGCTGCGGATTCAGAGGATACGGCTCAGAAGGAAAGCTTGTGGAAGATACTTACTTTGAAAAGAATATAAAGGGTGCACAGGCTCAGGGAATAAACGTAGGTGTTTATTTCTACACACAGGCACTTGATGAAGAAGAAGCAAAAGAAGAAGCTGCATTTGCACTTAAAACCATAAAGCCTTACAACATCACAGGTCCTGTGGTAATCGATGTAGAAAATGCAAGCGCAACAGAAAGAGTAAAAGACTTAACCAAAGAAGAGCGTACAAGCAATGTAATTGCCTTTTGCGATGCAGTATCAGAGGCAGGATATAAGCCAATGATTTACGCAAACACAAGATATTTTGTTATCAAGATGGAAATCGACAGACTTGAAAATATCGATAAGTGGTATGCAAATTACAATTCTTTGGAAATGAAGGAAGGCTCATCTGTGTGGGAATATAACGATCCGTTGATGTTCCCCTATGAATATAAGATGTGGCAGTACAGTGAAACAGGTGAAATTCCCGGTATTTCTACGGGAGTGGATATGGATGTTCTTTTTGAAAAATGGTGGTAAATCATATGAATGAAGAAATCAAGACACTTAAAGAATGGATTGCTGAGTCAAACAACATCGTTTTCTTTGGAGGAGCAGGGGTATCAACCGAAAGCGGAATTCCTGATTTTAGATCCGTTGACGGATTGTACGCACAAAAGTATAAGTATCCTCCCGAAACAATCGTAAGCCACACTTTTTTAACACAAAGATCTGAAGAGTTTTACGAGTTTTACAAAGAAAAAATGGTGGCTCCCGTTTTAAAGGCAAAGCCCAATAAGGCACACATTCGCCTTGCAGAGCTTGAAAAAGAAGGAAAGCTTAAGGCTGTTATCACGCAAAACATCGACGGCCTTCACCAGGCTGCGGGAAGTAAGGAAGTGCTTGAACTTCACGGAACCATAATGAAAAACTATTGCAGCGTCTGTGGCAAAAAATACAGCGTAGACGATGTATACAATTCAAAGGGTGTGCCAAAGTGCTCTTGCGGCGGTATGATTCGCCCCGACGTTGTGCTTTATGAAGAAGGCCTTGATATGGAAGTTATGGAAAAGGCCGTTAACTATATTCAAAATGCGGATATCCTTATCATCGGAGGAACATCATTGGTAGTTTATCCGGCAGCAGGACTTATTCAATATTACAGAGGAAAGAAACTTGTGCTTATTAATCTATCAGAGACAGCGCAAGACAGATATGCCGATTTGGTGATACATGAAAAAATCGGTGAGGTTTTATCTGAGGTTTAGATAATGGAAATACATGTGGGTGACATTGTTAAGCTAAAGAAAGGTCATCCCTGCGGTTCTTATGAATGGGAAGTGCTTAGGGAAGGCGCTGACTTTAGAATCAAATGTCTGGGATGTTCGCATCAAATAATGCTTCCCAGAAAAGATTTGGAAAAAAGAATTAAAACAATCACAAAAAAGGCTTGATTTAAAGCTTTCTTTGTGTTACTATGTTAACTCGTGATAAACAATTCCTTGCTCGTACTATGCGTATGGGCCAGAGACCAAAAGGAGGTAACAAGCATGAACAAATACGAATTAGCAGTTGTTGTTAGTGCAAAAATCGAAGATGACGAGAGAGCCGCTGTTGTTGATAAGGCAAAGGCTTACGTTGAAAGATTCGGTGGAAAAGTTACAGAAGTCGAAGAAGCAGGAAAGAAGAAGTTAGCTTATGAAATTCAGAAGCAGAAAGAAGCTTTCTACTACTTCATTCAGTTCGACGCTGAAACATCAGCTCCCGCTGAAATCGAAAATCGTGTTCGCATTATGGACAACGTTCTCAGATTCTTAATAGTTCGCAAAGACGAAGACTAATAAGGAGAATCTAATATGAATAAAGTTATTCTTATGGGAAGATTGACAAGAGATCCCGAAGTAAGATATTCACAGGGGGACTCATCAATGGCAATAGCCAGATATTCACTTGCTGTTGACAGAAGAGGTCGTGGAAGCAATCAGGATGAACAGACAGCTGATTTCATCAACATTGTTGCTTTCGGTAAGGCAGGCGAATTCGCAGAAAAGTACTTACATAAGGGAACGAAGGTATTGGTTACAGGTCGAATTCAGACCGGTAGCTACACAAATAAGGACGGTGTAAAGGTTTACACCACAGATGTTGTTGCTGAGGATCAGGAATTTGCTGAAAGCAAGGGCGCAGGCTCTTCTAACGGTTCAGGTTTTTCTGCTGAACGTCCTCAGATGGCGAACGACGGATTCATGAACATTCCTGAAGGAATCGATGAGGATCTTCCGTTTGCTCAACCTACAAGATAAATAGGAGGCAAAATCATGGCATTCAATAAAGCTGATAAAGGCGATAAGTCCGATGCACCTATGAGAAGAAAGGGTGCTATCCGCAGAAGAAAGAAAGTTTGCGTATTCTGTGGCAAAGATAACACAATCGATTACAAGGACGTTGCTAAGTTAAAGAGATACGTATCAGAACGTGGTAAGATTCTTCCCAGAAGAATCACAGGTAACTGTGCAAAGCACCAGAGAGCATTAACAGTAGCTATCAAGCGTGCACGTCACATTGCACTTATGCCCTACGTTGAAGATTAATTTGGCTACATTGCTAAATCAAGGCATTTCCGTTTCGGAAGTGCCTTTTTTGTTTTCTTATGGACAATAAAATGGTATACTAGTATAGGTCGAAGTTTTTCGATAGGGGTTTGGCGTTTGGCCTGAAAGGGACATATGAAAAATAAGATTAAGATAAAAGGAAAAATGAGATTCTATTTGTGGTCGGCAATGGCTTTAGGCCTTGTGCTTGTGCTTATAGATATCTATTTATATACAATTGATGTAACTGCCGGCTTTGCGGTAAATGCATTTTTGGTGCTTTACTTTGCGGTTACACTTTTACATTTGTTCAGAGGCTCGAACATGATTGTGTACGAGCTTATAAATTTTGCGACTCAGTACGGTCAGATTCAAAAGCAGCTTCTTAAAAGCCTTGATATTCCTCATGCTTTGCTTGATGAAAACGGTAAAGTTATATGGTCTAACAATGCTTTTGAAAGAGTTGTGGGAAAAGACGCAGAAAGAAACAAATCTATTTATTCGATTATTCCCGCTATCACAAAAGATAAGCTTCCGGGATCAGAAGTTGATTTTCTTGAAAACGAATTTGAAATTCAATATAACGGCGGCGAGTATTTAACCAAGCTTAAAAAGATTTCTTTAAAAGAACTCATCGATACAAACAACTTACTTGAAACAGAGGAAAACTACGAAGGCTTCCTTGTTGCATTGTATTTGTTTGATAACACCGCACTTAAATTGGCATTAAAGGAAGTTGACGACCAGAGTCTGGCTGTCGGCCTTGTATATATCGATAACTACGAAGAAGCTCTTGAAAGCGTCGAAGAAGTTAGACGTTCTCTTTTGACAGCCCTTATTGAAAGAAAGATTAATAAGTATATGGCTTCTTTGGACGGTATCACAAAGAAGATTGAAAAAGATAAGTATATGGTTATCCTTAGAAAGAGCTGCGTGGCTCAGCTTAAGGAAAACAAGTTTGACTTGCTTGAAGATGTAAAGACCGTTAATATCGGTAACGAAATGGCGGTTACACTTAGTATCGGTGTGGGCCTTGACGGTTTAAGCTATGCGCAAAACTATGAATTTGCAAGAGCCGCTATCGATATGGCACTTGGACGAGGCGGTGACCAGGCGGTTGTTAAGACTCCCGAGCAGCTTAGCTACTATGGAGGAAAGAGCCAGCAGGTTGAAAAGAACACAAGAGTTAAGGCAAGAGTTAAAGCTCATGCATTAATGGAAATCATTTCAAGTAAAGACCAGGTATTTGTAATGGGTCACAGAAATGGCGACGTAGACAGTTTCGGTGCTGCTGTTGGTATATACAGAATTGCAAAGACTCTTGAAAAGAAGGCACATATCGTTGTTGATAATGTGACTCCTTCAATGAAACCTTTGGTTGATTTGTTTGTAAACAATCAGGAATATGAACAGGATATGATTGTGGGCTCCCAGAAGGCCCTTAACGAAATTGGAAACAATGCAGTGCTTGTTATTGTGGACGTTAACAGACCAAGCCTTACAGAGTGTCCTGACTTGTTTGGTAAGTGTAAATCAATCGTGGTACTCGATCACCACAGACAAAGCGCAGAGCCTATTGAAAATGCAACTCTTTCATATGTTGAACCTTATGCTTCTTCAACATGTGAAATGGTATCAGAAATCTTACAGTACACGACAGATAACGTTAAGATTCGTCAGGAAGAAGCAGACAGCATGTATGCGGGTATTATCGTTGATACAGACGGATTCTTGCAAAAGACCGGTGTACGTACATTTGAAGCGGCTGCCTTCTTAAGAAGAAACGGCGCTGACGTTACAAGAGTAAGAAAGCGCTTCAGAGAAGATGTAAATGATTATAAGGCGCGCGCTGATGCTGTAAGCCAGGCTGAAATTTACAAAAATGATTTTGCAATTTCCGTTTGTGAAGCGGATGATTGTGAAATGCCTACAGTTGTTGGAGCACAGGCTGCAAACGAGCTTTTGAACATAAGAGGCGTGAAGGCAAGCTTTGTGTTTACCTATTATGACAGCAAGGTATATATTAGTGCCCGTTCAATAGATGAAGTAAATGTTCAGGTTATCATGGAAAGAATGGGCGGTGGCGGTCACATGAACGCAGCTGCCACACAGCTTGAAGGAACGACTATAATGGACAGCATAGACTATTTAAAAGAAATGCTTGATAAGATGCTGGACGAAGGAGAGATATAATGAAAGTAATTCTTTTGGAAGACGTAAAGACCCTTGGTAAGAAGGGCGAAATTGTGAATGTTAACGACGGTTACGCACGTAACTTTATTATCCCTCAGAAAAAGGGAATTGAGGCAACTCCTCAGAACTTAAACAACTTAAAGCTTCAGAAGGCTAACGATGAAAAGATTGCTAAGGAAAAGCTTGAAGAAGCAAAGAAGTTTGCTGAAGAATTATCAAAGCTTACAGTTGTTGTTAAAATCAAAGGCGGAGAAGGCGGTAAGGTGTTTGGCTCCGTTTCTTCAAAAGAAATCTGCGAAGAAGCAAAGAAACAGCACAACGTAGATATCGATAAAAAGAAAGTTGTTATAGACGTACCCATTAAATCATTTGGATTTTTCGAAGTAGCGGTTAAACTTCATCCTGAAGTAACTGCAAAATTAAAAGTTAAGGTAGAAGAGAATGGCTGAGGAATGGCAAAAGAGGGTGCTTCCAAATAGTATAGAAGCAGAAAAATCCGTAATAGGCTCCATGTTAATGGACAGAGATGCCATTACGGTTGCTTCCGAAATACTTTTGGGAGAAGATTTTTACGTTAAGCAAAATGAGATTTTGTTTGACACTATGGTTGAACTTCATAATGAGGGAAAGCCCGTTGACTTGGTTACTCTTCAAAACAAGTTAAAGGAAAAGGATGTTCCGCCGGAAGTTTCTTCCATGGAATTTGTAAAAGAGCTTCTTGATTCGGTGCCCACATCGGCTAACGTAAAGTATTATGCAAACATTGTTGCCGAGAAGGCTTCTCTTCGTAAACTTATAAAGGTTAATGAAGAGATTGAGAATGAGTGTTATTCTCAGAAAGAATCCGTTGAGACCATCATGGATGAGACCGAAAAGAAGGTCTTTAAGGTGGTGCAAAGAAGAAATGCAGGGGATTACGTGCCAATCAGCACCGTTGTAAACAATGCCCTTGATAAGATTTCGGTTGCGGCAAGAAACAAAGGCGCTGTAACCGGTATTCCCACAGGATTTACAGACCTTGATTATAGAACTGCGGGACTTCAGCCTTCAGACCTTGTACTTATTGCGGCCCGTCCTTCAATGGGTAAAACGGCGTTCGTGCTTAACATTGCGCAGCATGTGGCATTTAAGCAGGGCCTGCCCCTTGTAATATTCTCTTTGGAAATGTCAAAGGAGCAGCTTGTAAACCGTCTGTTTTCTTTGCAGTCAGGTGTAGATGCTCAGAAGTTAAGAGTTGGTAATTTGGAAGAAGCCGATTGGGAAATGCTTATTGAAGGCGCTACTCAAATCGGACAATCAAAACTTATAATAGACGATACCCCCGGTATCAGTATCGGTGAACTTAGATCTAAGTGCAGAAAGTATAAGCTTGAGCATGGCCTCTCTCTTGTTATGATCGACTATTTACAGTTGATGACAGGATCAGGTAAGGGCTCTGAATCAAGACAGCAGGAAATATCCGATATTTCAAGATCACTTAAGTCTTTGGCAAGAGAATTGCAGGTGCCTGTAATAGCCCTTTCTCAGTTAAGCCGTGCGGTTGAACAAAGACCCGATCACAGACCTATGCTTTCAGACCTTCGTGAATCCGGAGCTATCGAGCAGGATGCTGACGTAGTAATGTTTATCTATCGTGATGATTACTACAATCATGAAAGCCCTGATAAAGGTATTTCAGAAATCATTATTGCTAAGCAACGTAACGGCCCTATCGGAACCGTTAAGCTTGCATGGTTACCTGAACTTACAAAGTTTGCTAACTTAGCAAGAGAACAGGATAGATTTGAGTAAATAAAAAAGTGACTTTTATAAGTCACTTTTTTTATTTATGTATTTGCATAAAGCTTTTGCGGCAATTCCTATAAGTGTGCCGCTTATGGCACCGATAATAATAAGAATCGGAAGATAAGATATAAGCATAAAGCTCTTTAACACAAGCATAGCCACAAGGAGCTGCCCTAAATTGTGGAAAACTCCACCCAAAATACTTACTCCCAGTGGAGAAAAAGCTTTAATTTTCTTGGCCAAAATCATAACAAGAAAACTTAAAAGTCCACCTGCAAGGCTATAGATTATGGTTGATAGATTTCCAAACATAAAACCTGCTAGGATTATTCTTGTTACCAAAATCAGTAAAACCTGTATGGGTGATAAAAAGAAAAGCCCGGTTAATGAAACAAGATTTGCAAGGCCTAACTTAACTCCGGGAACAGGTATGGGCATTGGAATCAAATGCTCTATATAGCTAAAAATCAAGGCTAAAGCCACCAACACTCCCGATTCTGCAAGCAAAGCGGTGGGAGTTTTCTTTGTGCCTTTACTATTGTGAAATACCGTCAATTTGAGAATCCTCTTTTCCTTCTATGGTGATAATCATTCTGTGAGGAAGACACACAATCGATTCGCCTGTGTGACATATATGAGAATGATTAACGCAGATTTTATCGGGGCAATCTGCCGATTCTACGTATATTTCATTTTCCTTTACAGTGATTACGTTTGTACCAAATTCAGTTTCTACGGTAAAGGTCGTATCCTCGCTTAAAGAAATTGTTTTATACTCTTTCCCGTCAACGGTTATCACCGCTTTGGCTCCGTCCTTTGCCTTATTTAGATTTAAAAGAGGCAATAGAATCAAGCTTATGATGAGGATTACACCTAAAAGTATAAGGTCATTTTTTAAGTACTTGGACTTTGTAGTCTGATTTAAAGTCATTTTCTAAGCCTTCCGTGATAAAGAGATTTCCGTCTTTGTCATAGAAAATAAAGTCAAAAAGTGATGAGTTTTCCATCCAAAGCTCTGTGGATTTTTCAAGTCCGCAAATGTAAAGGGAAGTGGATAGAGCATCTGCCAAAGTAGGGTCGCTTGACACTATTGTAACAGAAGAAGCGCCGGATGATGCAGGGTAGCCTGTAAAAGGATCTATGATATGGTGATAAACCATTCCGTTTTCCTCAAAATAGCGCTCATATCCACCTGATGTTATCACAGCTTTATCGGATACTTTTATGGTGCCAAGATAACCTTTAGAAGGATCGGGATTTTGGATAGCTATGCTCCAAGGTGTTCCATCAGCTTTTTTGCCAATGGCGTAAACGTTTCCTCCAAGGTTAATAAGTGCTCTTTTGATTCCGTTCTTTTTTAAGACTTCTACAGCAATCTCTGTAGCATATCCTTTGGCGATTCCGCCAAAATCTACCATGGCGTTTTCGGATAAAGAAACCGATTTTGACTGCTTTTCTATATTGATTTTTGATTCTGCCACCAACTTACAGAGCTCTTTCAAAGTGTCCTTGCTTGGAACATTGTAATCTCCTGTAGTAAAGCCCCATTCTTTCATGATGGGATAGATGCAGATATTAAAGGCACCGCCCGTTAAATCTCTTACGTATTCACTCTCTGAAAACAAATACTCTAAATCATCATCTAAAGATGCTTCTTTTCTTTCGTTAAGAGAGTGGATGATGCTTCTTTCGTCCGTTACGGATAACTTTTTTTCTATGTTGATAATGGCTTCTTTTGAAGCTTCTACAGCACTTTCTGACTTTGCACCTGCGGCTTTAATCGTCATGACCGTGTCCATCGCAAAAAAAGTTACTTCGGACTCTTTGTTATCAAAAGCCTTATTTAAAAAGAAAACGCTTAATAGAATAAGGGACAGAAGTGAAATAATTGTAATTAAGCTTTTTTGTTTTTTAGTCATGATTTCTTTATATCAGTTTTCTTTATTTGTTTCAACAAAAAAAACAGCCTTGGTTATCCAAGGCTGTCTTCGTATCACTAATTATTCTTCTGAAATAGCTCCTACAGGGCACTGACCTGCGCAAGAACCGCAAGAAATGCAAGTGTTAGGATCGATTTCGAACTTAGAATCGCCTGCAGAGATAGCGCCTACAGGACACTGAGATTCGCAAGAACCGCATGATACACATGAATCACCAATAACAAACGCCATTTTAAAACCTCCTTAATAATCATAAACTCATCGCATTTATTCTAATATAGATTTACCAAATTAACAAGAGATTATTGCTTATCTGCCAATTCGGCACGTCTTTTTTTGATTCCGTCGAGGATGACCTGCTTCTTCTCAAGAAGGATTTTCTTATCCATAGGCGGAACACCTTTTAAGGGGTAGTCGATACCTAAGTTTTCATACTTAACTACACCCATGTTGTGGTAGGGAAGTACGTCCAAAGCCTTAAGCATCTTTAAACCACCGATAAAGTAGCCAAGTTTGAAAAGGTATTCGTCATCGTCTGTAATGCCGGGCACTACAACGTGGCGAATCCAGGTTTCTATATTGTTATCACTAAGATATTGTGCAAAGGCAAGGATGTTTTCGTTGGACTGTGAAGTAAGCTCTTTGTGGTGCTCGTTATCTATGTGCTTAATATCAAGCATTACAAGATCCGTTACCTTCATAAGGCGGTCAAATTTAGCCATAATTTCAGGGCTCTTTGGATTGAATGTGATTCCCGAAGAGTCGATGCATGTATGGATTCCCTTTGCCTTTGCCTTTTCAAATAATTCAATTACAAAATCAATTTGAAGAAGAGGTTCTCCGCCGGTTACTGTGATACCGCCGTCTTTATAGAAACCCTTATTTCTTTCATATTGTTCAATGATATAGTCAGAATCCATTAACGTACCGGCATTTGGTGCCCATGTGTCAGGATTGTGACAATATTTACATCTCATGGGGCATCCTTGTAAGAATACAACATATCTTACTCCGGGGCCGTCAACTGTTCCGAAACTTTGCAATGAATGAACTCTGCCTTGCATAATATACCTCGTAGTTTTTTTCTGTTTAAAAAGGGCTCGGTTACTACCGAGCCCTCTTGAGCATCTTGATCCAGATTAGAATGCTTCGTGGAATGTACGGGAGATAACGTCTGCCTGCTGTTCAGGTGTTAACTTAATGAAGTTAACTGCGTATCCTGATACACGAATTGTAAGCTGAGGATAGTTCTCAGGATGTGCCTGTGCATCAAGAAGAGTCTCTCTGTTAAGTACATTTACGTTAAGGTGATGTCCACCCTTTGTTACATAACCATCAAGTAATGAAACAAGGTTTTCAACCTGCTGTTTATTAGCTTCTGCCATAGTTTTTTCCTCCTTTATTATTCATATGAATCCAATCCCTGATGCAATGTGGGAACACTGCATGCGAGGGGGGTTCTGGAGCAATCGGTGCATCCCATAGTCTGTACCGATTTTGCCTTATCTGCGTTGGCGTCAAAATCAACATTTACATGGCCGACGCCTTTGGCCATACCCTTGTCGAGCATCTCGACTAAATCGTCGATCATCGCTTCATTGTCCATGGGACCACCTCCTGTCGTGATTTTTTACTTTAATTATTTGTTCAAGTCGATATCGATATCGCCTGCAAATACCTTATCTTCCTTACCAAGAGCTCCGGGGATAATAGTGAAGGTATTTGAAATACCATCCTGTGAATCCATGAAAGGAAGCTTAGCAACTGAAGAAAGTGATGCAACAGCACCGTGAGTATCTCTCTGGTGCATAGGGTTAGCACCGGGAGCGAAAGGCTGTCCTTTTCTACGTCCGTCAGGTGTGTTACCTGTTGCCTTACCGTATGTTACGTTAGAAGTAATTGTAAGAACTGACATTGTAGGGAAGCCATCTCTGTATGTGTGGTGTCTTCTGATCATTGTCATGAACTTGTGAACTAATTCTGTAGCGATTGAGTCTACACGATCATCATCGTTACCGTATTTAGGGAAGTCACCTGTTGTTTCGAAGTCAGTGATGATACCGTCTTCGTCACGGATAACTTTAACCTTTGCATACTTAATTGCTGATAATGAGTCAGCTACTACAGAAAGACCTGCCATACCTGTTGCGAAGTAACGACGAACGTCTCTGTCATGAAGAGCCATCTGTGCTCTTTCGTAGCAGTACTTATCATGCATGTAGTGAATTACGTTAAGAGTATTTACATAAACGTCAGCAAGCCATTCCATCATGTCTGTGTACTTAGCCATAACGTCATCGTAGTCAAGGTAGTCACCTTCTACAGGACGGTACTTAGGACCAACCTGTTTCTTTGTAACTTCATCAACACCACCGTTAAGAGCGTAAAGTAAGCACTTAGCAAGGTTTGCACGAGCGCCGAAGAACTGCATTTCCTTACCGATTCTCATTGAAGATACGCAGCAAGCAATACCGTAATCATCGCCGTGTGTTACACGCATAAGGTCATCGTTTTCGTACTGAATTGATGATGAAATGATTGACATCTTAGCACAGAACTTCTTGAATGCAAGAGGAAGTCTTGTAGACCAAAGTACTGTAAGGTTGGGTTCGGGAGCTGAGCCTAAGTTGTTAAGTGTGTTAAGGTAACGGAAGCTCATCTTTGTAACCATGTGACGTCCATCAACACCAACACCACCGATTGATTCGGTTACCCATACAGGGTCGCCGGCGAAAATCTGGTTGTATTCAGGTGTACGAGCGAATTTAACGCAACGTAACTTCATGATGAAGTGGTCAACGAATTCCTGAATCTGTTCTTCTGTGAATGTACCGTTTGCTAAGTCTCTTTCAGCGTAGCAATCGATAAATGTTGAGGTACGTCCGAGTGACATTGCTGCACCGTTCTGTTCCTTAACTGCTGATAAATATCCGAAGTATGTAGCCTGGATAGCTTCCTGTACGTTAGTAGCGGGCTTTGAAATATCGCAGCCGTAAGAAGCAGCCATTTCCTTCATCATCTTTAATGCTGTGATCTGTTCAGAGAGTTCTTCACGAAGACGGATAACATCATCTGTCATAACACGTCCTGTAGAATTCTTCTGGTCGATCTTGTCTTCGATAAGACGGTCGATACCGTAAAGGGCAACACGTCTGTAGTCGCCGATGATACGTCCACGTCCGTAAGCATCAGGAAGACCTGTGATTACGTGAGATGAACGACATGCTCTCATTTCATCGTTGTAAGCATCGAAACATCCTGCGTTGTGAGTCTTTCTGTGAACAGAGAAGAACTCTGAAATTTCAGGATCTACTGTATATCCGTTATCAGCGCATGCCTTTTCTGCCATACGAATACCGCCGTAAGGCTGCATAGAACGCTTGAAGGGCTTATCTGTCTGGAAACCTACGATTGTTTCCTTGCTCTTGTCAAGATATCCGGGTCCGTGTGAAGTGATTGTTGAGATAACCTTTGTGTCCATATCAAGAACGCCGCCGGCTTCTCTTTCCTTGTTCTGAAGATCTCTTACCATAGCCCACAAATCTTTAGTGTTCTGGGTAGGTCCTGCAAGGAATGAATCATCTCCATCGTAAGGATGGTAGTTCTTCTGGATGAAATCACGTACGTTGATTTCATTTTCCCACTTGCCGCCTACAAAATCTTTCCATTCTGGTCTCATTTTGAAACGCCTCCTGTGAAATTTTGATAATTGTTTTTAAGTATAATTTCGACGAAAAAATCATCGTAAATTTTTCTTATGCATTATACATCTGGTAAATGCATCCTAATTATAGAATAACAATATACCCGAGTCAATAATCGAGAGTGTTCTTTTTTTAGTACAAAATCCTTTATTTAAGCCATTTTCCCAACTTGAAAAGAGGTGGGTTATGTATTATACTACATGTGTTTAAGAAAGGAGTTTTATATGGCTGATATTACAAAAGATATGACCATCGGTGAGATTTTAGTTAAGAAGCCCGAAGTAGCACCTGCTTTACTTGAAGCCGGAATGCATTGCTTAGGCTGTCCTGCTTCCCAGGGTGAAACTTTGGAAGAAGCTGCCATGGTTCACGGAATCGATATTGATGATTTGATGAAGGCAATTGAAGCAATTTAATTAACTTGGTCACAAAAAGAAAGGGGCTGAACCTTACGGTCAGCCCCATTTTATTTTGTTGTCAGCCAATCTCCGCAAGCTCTGATACGGCATTGTTTAAAACAATAACCTCACAGTGTTCACGAAGGAAACCTTCCGAAATGGATTTTCCTTTTATGGAAGCACCGTATTCGGAGAACATATTGCAAGTCTGCACGAAATCGGAAACGTCAACTGTAGGTGTACGCTTTACCGTTATAAGGTATTCTCCGCTTTCGTTATTTCTATATACAGAACTTAAACCTGTAAAGAAACGGTTTACAGTCTTACATACTGAAGCAAGTGTGGTAATAGAGTCAAAAGAAAATGCCATTCCGTCAAAATCTTTTTCGGCAGAGCCTTCCTTGCCGGCCGAAATAGCGTCTTTTAACTTTCTGAACAAATCCGCAACGCTTGTTACATCTTCTTCGGAATCGGAGTAATCTTCATCAGCGTCTGCTTCATCCGCGATACCGGGCGCAAATTTAGAAAACCTGGTATCAAGTTCTTCAGGATCTTCGACTTTGGTGATAACGAGCACGATACAATCACCGCTTACAGGAATCGCTTCGATCATAAGAGGTATGTTTTCGGCTTCGAAACCATATTCATTATTCGCTTTTTCCATCATGTCTCTGAAGAGATCCTTTGCTTTTTCAGATCCGTAAGCCAATTCGCTCATCTTTAAGGCTCTGGATGCAAGGTCTTCTCTTGTTAGAGTACATCTGATCTGATGATCATTTACTTTTTCGATTTTCATAACAGAATACTAGCCTTTCACCATGCGTTAGTCAAGCAAATAGCACCACATTTTTTAAAGATTTAATAAAATGATACTATATATATATTAATCGTATAATAATAAGGAAATGATTAGAGGAAAGGCGAAAATGTTATTATTTTATTCACAGCTTGTTCATAATTTGTTAACACATTGAGGCTCAACATATGTTAAGAATAAAAACGTTCGTTGACTAATAATGGTTAGGGAAGGAGGTTCATGGGGGAATCTTCGAATAACGAAGATGAGACGAAGAATATTATTATTCTCATTTCCGATTGTGTAACGGAAATGGTCTTTCGGCACGTTTATCGTGTCAACACGGGTTAATCATTTTATGATTTTTCCCAAAATATCACTCAAATAATTTTAACTAGATATGCAGGTAACATTTTTTTAATAGGTATAATCTGTCAATGAACGGATTCCGCGACTTGAGATTGGAGACATCTTCTCCTATTGTTTATCACGGAAAATCTCTTAAAAAGGAGGAGCCCTTCAGGCAAGGACGTACATTCTTATGGACATTACATCTAAAATCTACGACATGTATGAATGGGGAGCTAAGCTGTTTATAAGCGGCAAACCGGCGACACCTCAGATGGTCGAAGATCTCGTGAAACGGGAAGGCAATGAAAGAATGCCAATGATTTGCTTCAATAAGAATGGGGAAATAACTGAAATATTGTTTTAGTTAAGGAATCGGAATATTAATAAACGCTAGGACAATTTCTTAAGAAAAAACTTAAAGACACAAAAATGATTGTCTGATATAATTAGGGCGGTCAGGAGGTAAGTGACTTAAAATGAAGAAAAAAGCAATACCGATAATTATAGCGATCGCCCTGATTTGCGTTGTTGCGGGTGTGACGTTTTCAAAAATGATAATAGACAAGTATTCTTACGGTACAGAATGGGCCGATTACAATGAATACTTTGAAATATATGATGATACTGAAGTTCCCGTTATTTTACAAAGTGAAAGAATAGAAGAAAAGGCAAAAGCCATCGGTTCAATGGTTTACCTTGACACCGATACCATAAAGAAATATTTTACTGTCAGATTTTACGTAGATTACAATGAGAATCTTCTTCTTTATACCACTCCCACACAGACGGTTGTAAACACAATCGGAGATTCTTCTTATATAGAATCGGGAGAAACTGTTTCAACAGATTATCCTATTAGTGTGCAGGATGGCGATACCCTTTACATAGCGGTTGATTATATAAAGAAGTTTATTCCTTTAGAATATAAGTTGTTTGAAGAGCCCAAACGTATGCAGGTATATACAAGCTGGGACGAAAAGCAGGTAGCAAAGATTAAAGCCGACACCCAGGTTAGATGGAGAGGCGGCGTTAAGAGCGAAATCCTTACCGAAGTATCGGAAGGTGATGTGGTTGAAATCTTAGAGCCCATGGATGACTGGACTAAGGTTAAGACAGACAATTGCTTTATTGGATATGTTCCCAATTCAAAGCTTGGAAGCGACGAAGTAGGCTTGGCTCAAAAGCCTTTAGATTTAGCAGGTGAAGAAGAGTATTCTTCTTTAAACAGAGGAAAGAAAATAAACTTAACATGGCATAACATCGAATATCCTCAGGACGGAAGCGGACTTATGGAAGCTTGTGCCAATGTTAAAAGTGTTAACGTTATTTCTCCCACATGGTTTTGGGTAAATGATGACGCCGGAAATTTAAGCAGTGTTGCAAATGCGGATTATGTTAAGGCAGCTCACAACATGGGCATGGAAGTATGGGCCCTTGTTTCTAATTTCCACAGCGGTACCGACGTTGATACATACGAGCTTCTTTCTTATACATCAAAAAGAACCTATTTAATAAACAGCCTTGTGGAACAGACTTTATTCTACGGCGCCGACGGTATTAACGTTGACTTTGAGCAAGTGCCTTCAAAAGCCGGAGAATCTTACATTCAGTTTATAAGAGAGCTTGCACTTAAGTGCCATGAAAACAATCTTGTATTATCTGTTGATAACTATGTTCCCAGTGAATATACAGCTCACTACAACAGAAAAGAACAAGGTCTTTTCGCCGATTACGTTATTATAATGGGATACGACGAACACTACGCAGGAAGCGAAGTAGGTTCCGTTGCAAGCATGGGATGGATGAAGCAGGGTATCGAAGATACTCTTAAAGTAGTTCCCGCAGAAAAGGTTATTAACGGTGTTCCTTTCTACACAAGAGTGTGGATGACAGAAGGCGCAAACGTTACAAGCGAGGCTGTTGATATGACTGTTGCCAATAACTTTCTTGCCAAAAACGGTTTGACTGCTCAGTGGGACGAAGAAACAAATCAAAATTACGCAGAAACCACCATCGGAAACACAAAGTATCAGGTATGGATGGAAGATGCGGATTCTATAAAAGTAAGACTTAATGTCATGAATACATTTGGAATTGCAGGCGTGGCTTCTTGGAAGCTTGGTCAGGAAACTCCTGACATTTGGGATTTGATCAGCGCCTACATGGCTAATTAGAATATGAAGAAACGGATGGAGACATCCGTTTCTTTGTGCGTGTACGTGGTGTATTTGGGGGCGTTTGTATACAAAAAATACCCATGGTGATATACTTTTTATAATATGGAAACAAAGATTTACTCTCTAAATGAAGAAAAAATAGATACTAATATAATAAAGGAAGCGGGAGACGTTTTAAAAAAGGGAGGCCTGGTGGCTTTTCCCACAGAAACGGTCTACGGACTTGGGGGCGATGCTCTTAATCCCGATTCATCAAAGAAGATTTACGCAGCAAAGGGAAGGCCCAGTGACAATCCCTTAATTGTACATATTTCAAACTTAAAGGCCCTTGAAAAAATAGTTAAAGACATTCCTGAGGATGCGCTTAAACTTGCTGATAAATATTGGCCCGGACCTTTAACAATGATATTTAATAAAAACGATGTGGTGCCAAAAGAAACAACAGGCGGTTTAGAGACAGTAGCTGTAAGAATGCCTTCAAATAAAATAGCAAGAGCACTTATTGATGCAAGCGGCGGATATATTGCGGCTCCCAGTGCAAACCTTTCGGGAAGGCCCAGCCCCACTGTTGCAAAGTATGTAATAGAAGATATGGATGGAAGAATAGATATCATCTTAGACGGTGGTGAATCCGATGTGGGACTTGAGTCTACAATCGTTGATTTTACCGAAGGAAAGCCCATGATTCTTAGGCCCGGTTTCATTACTCAAAAGATGCTTGAAGAAGCTTTAAGCGAAAAGGTAGAGTGGGACAGAGCAATCATTGATGCCGATTCAAAGACTCCTCCGAAAGCTCCCGGAATGAAGTATAGGCACTATGCTCCAAAGGGTGAGCTTGTAATCGTTGAAGGAAACAAAGAAGACGTAATTAAAAAAATAAACGAACTTACAAATGCAGATAAAAACAATAATCTAAGGACCGGAGTGATTGCCACTGAGGAAACAAAGGATTATTATTGTGCAGACCTTGTAAAAAGCGCGGGGCACAAAGATGAAGAGGGTGAGGTTGCCCATCACTTGTTTAGAATCCTGCGTGAATTTGACGAAGAAAACATTCAGAAAATGTACTCTGAGTCATTTAAGAGCGATGGTGTAGGAGCCGCAGTAATGAACAGGTTACTAAAAGCTGCGGGGCATCAAATTATAAAGGTATGATGGGAGAAAGAAAATGATAGCAATCGGATCTGATCACGGGGGATATGATTTAAAGCAGCTTGTTATCGAACACTTAAAAAAGCGTGGCTATGAAGTAAAAGACTTCGGCACCTATTCAAAGGATTCTTGTGATTATCCTGAATTCGGACACGCTGTTGCAAAAGCTGTTGCTTCAAAAGAATGTGAGCAGGGAATCGTAATCTGCACAACGGGAATAGGAATCTCTATTTCCGCAAACAAAGTAAAGGGCATAAGATGTGCGCTTTGCTCAGATGTTTGCTCTGCTGAGCTTACAAGGCTTCACAATGATGCAAACGTCCTTGCACTTGGCGCAGGAATTGTTGGAAGCAATCTTGCTTTAAGAATTGTTGATGCTTTCCTTGATACAAAGTTTTCAGGGGATGAAAGACATTCAAGAAGAATATCAAAAATAGAACAACTATAAGGAAAATGGATCACAAAGTGATTTATTTATAGAAAGTTTCATAAGAGAAGAAGGAGAATAATCATGTCAAAAGTAGTAGTAATGGATCACCCTTTAATCCAGCATAAGATTGGATATATCCGCAGAAAAGACACCGGTACAAAGGACTTTAGACAGACAATATCTGAAATCGCAATGTTAATCTGCTATGAAGCAACAAGAGATCTTGAACTTGCAGACGTTGAAATCGAAACACCTATCTGTAAGACAGTTGCTAAAGAATTAAAGGGAAAGAAGATGGCAATTGTTCCTATCTTAAGAGCAGGCCTTGGCATGGTGGACGGAATGCTTTCACTCATTCCCGCAGCCAAAGTAGGACACATCGGATTATACAGAGATCCTGAAACTCACGAACCTGTTGAATATTATTGCAAACTCCCTGCTGATTGTGCAGAAAGAGAAGTATTTGTGGTTGACCCCATGCTTGCAACAGGCGGTTCAAGCGCAGCTGCAATTCAGATGCTTAAGGACAGAGGATGCAAGAAGATACACTTTATGTGCATTATCGCTGCTCCCGAAGGAGTAAAGAAGATGCAGGAAGCTCATCCCGATATCGATATGTACATCGGTGCTATGGATGATCATTTGAATGAGCATGCTTACATCGTTCCCGGACTTGGCGATGCCGGAGACAGAATTTTTGGTACAAAGTAAAATAATCATATGAAAAAAAGGCCGAAGCGGTAGAAACGCTTTGGCTTTTTTTGTATAATCTAACTTATAAGACGCATTATTTTGCTATAAGGGAATATGCTTAGGGGTTAAAAATACAAGGAGGCGTTACAGATGAAGCGTACGGATTACATTTCGTGGGATGAATACTTTATGGGTGTTGCAAAGCTTTCGGGCATGAGGTCAAAAGACCCTAACACTCAGGTAGGAGCTTGCATAGTAAGCTCCGATAACAGAATTTTATCTATGGGATATAACGGATTTCCCAATCACTGTTCGGATGATATTTTCCCTTGGGAAAGAGAAGGTTCGACACTTGATACAAAGTATGCTTTTGTGGCTCACAGTGAGTTAAATGCCATTTTAAATTACAGAGGCGGTAACTTAGACGGAGCTAAGATTTATGTGTCACTGTTTCCTTGTAACGAATGTGCCAAGGCTATTATTCAGGCCGGCATTAAAACCGTAGTATACGGAAGCGATAAATACGCAGATACAGATTCCACTAAGGCTTCGAAGATGATGCTTGATGCAGCGGGCGTTGAGTATTATCAGTATCAGGCAAGCGGAAAGAAAATAGAATTGGATATGTAAGGGAAGGAATTGTGAAAAGAAAAATATGGAAAAGGCTGGCATTTATTTTGATGCTTGCCGTGGTGATAACTGCAACTCCATATCAATCCTATGCAACTCAATCAACCAGAGACAAATTATCCGATGCTCAAAAACAAAGAGATGCCGCAAAAGGCAAGGTGGATGAGCAAAAAAAGGAAGTCGATACACTAAACGGTAAAAAAGCAGAGCTTAAAAAAGAGCTTAACGGTCTAAACGATGACCTTACCACCATACTTGGAAGAATCGATGAACTTGACGGATACATTTCTGAAAAAGAACAAGAAATAGAAGAAACTCTTGCGGCGTTAGCTGAAGCAAAGGCTACAGAAGAAAACCAATACGAATCCATGAAGAAACGTATTCAGTTTATGTATAAAGACAGCCGCACCCTTTACATGGAAATCATGTTTAAGGCAAAGACTTTTTCTGATTTCATTACTCTAAGCGATTACGTTGATTCGCTGGCAGAGTATGACAGAAATAAGTTTGAAGAGTTTAAGGCCACAAGAATTGCGGTTGAAGAGCTTGAAGCAAAGCTTGAGGGCGAAAAGGAAGAACTTGATCTTTTAAAAGCCGAGGCTGAAGAGAAGAAGGCCGAGGTAATGGTGGTTATTGATAACACTAAGGTTAAAGTGGCACAGTACAGCGATTTGATAGATACTGCAGAAGCAGAACTTTTGGAGTATGAAAAAGAGCTGGAAGCAAGAAATGCGGATGTGGCTTCAATTCAAAAGCAATTGGAAGAGGAACTTCGAATGTCACAACTTGCAGCATCTTCTTATTGGAGAGACATTTCCGAAGTGTCATTTGATGATACCGACAGATATATGCTGGCTGTTTTAATCTATTGTGAAGCCGGCGGAGAACCTTATGAAGGTCAGGTTGCGGTAGGTGCCGTAGTAATTAACAGAGTACTTAGCTCTGTATATCCAAACACAATGGGCGGAGTAATATATCAAAAGTATCAATTCTCACCTGTACTTAGCGGAAGATTTGATTATTACCTTTCAATAGGTAAGACTACTCAAAGCTGTTACAACGCAGCGGATGCCGCAATGAGCGGAGTAACAAATGTAGGCAACTGCTTACACTTTAGGACCCCTATCGAAGGGCTTTCAGGCACCCAAATCGGTCATCACATCTTCTATTAAGTGAGAAATTATTCTTGCAAAGCGCAAAAATCCTGCAAGAATTCAATCATATGTACATGTAAAAGTAAGAATTTAGCCAAAATAATCTGACAGCAGAGGGCAATTTCAATGGTAAACAAGATAATTGAGAACATAAGCAAGGTTATCGTAGGGAAAGAGGACGTTTGTAAGCTTTTGTTAACTTCTATGGTGGCAGGCGGGCATGTTTTGATAGAAGACATGCCGGGAAGCGGTAAGACTAAGCTTGCAAAAGCCTTGGGGAAAACCCTTGATATTAAATTTTCAAGAATCCAGTTTACCCCGGACTTACTTCCCTCTGATGTAACGGGTCTTAATGTATTTAATAAAGCAACAAGTGAGTTTGAATTAAAGAAGGGACCTGTTTTTACAAACATATTATTGGCAGATGAAATAAACAGAGCTACGCCAAGAACCCAGGCGGGACTTCTTGAGTGTATGGAAGAGCATCAGGTTACAATTGATGGAGAAACATTTTCTTTCCCCGAACCTTTCTTTGTAATAGCGACTCAGAATCCTATTGAAACCGCAGGAACCTTTCCTCTTCCCGAGGCTCAGTTAGACAGATTCTTAATGAAGATATCCATGGGAGCTTTATCAAGAGAAGACGAAATGTCAATTTTAGACAGGTTTGAAGGGGAGGACCCCTTGGACAGCCTTGGAAATGTAGCCACAGGTTCTGACATTTTGGAATTAAGAAATAAGGCAAAAGAAGTATTTGTATCTCCCGATGTAAAAAAATACATTTTAGACATTATAGAAAAGACAAGAGACAGCGAAAGAGTGCTTGCGGGAGTAAGCACAAGAGGCGCTCTCGGACTTATGAATGCAGCCAAAGCTTATGCGGTTGTTTTAGGAAGGGACTATGTAATTCCCGATGATATAAACTATTTATCCAAATATGTTCTTGCTCACAGGCTTGTGCTTTCTACGGGACAGAGTAACTACGAGGAAGCAAAGAAGATAATCGATAGAATAGTTGATGCGACGGAAAAGCCTACGGAGAAAGTTAAGGCCTAGAGAGGGAATGTATGTACATAGTATTTGCGGCGGTCTTAGCGCTTTTGCTATATGAATTTCAGTACATTTTATATAAAAAAAGATGGTTTTACGGCCTTAAGACGGATGCGTTCTTTAAGGTAAGCGAAGCTATGGCCGGAGATGAGGCCACACTTACGGAAGTGATTGAAAACAGGAAAGGTCTTCCACTTCCCATGGTGAAAGTGAAGCTTCAGTTATCAAGAAAACTTGAATTTGCCGAAACTAAGAGCGCTAAAGTTTCGGACTATTTTTATCGCACGGATATTTATGCGATAGGCGCAAACACAAAAGTTACAAGAACGATTAATTTTACGTGCAGACACAGGGGCTACTATGATTTTCACGGAGTCGATGTTGTCGGCACGGATTTATTTTTTTCATGGGATTTTGTGGAAAGCGTAAAAACTTCTTCAAATCTTTATGTGTATCCAAAGCCTTATTCAGACAAGATAATGAGGCCGATTCTAGACAGAATTAATTCAGATATCGAAAACGATGAAAACTTAAGTAAAGATCCCTTTTTAATCAAAGGAATCAGAGAATATCAGCCCTACGATACCTATAAAGATATTAACTGGAAAGCAAGTGCAAAGACGGAAGAGTTGATGGTTAAAGTCCATGATTCAACGGCAAAGAAAAAGGTAAGAGTGCTTTTAAACCTTGAAAACTCAATGATCTTAAAGAAGGATGAGTTAAACGAGCTTTGCATAAGCATGGCAATTGCTACATTAATCTATTTTTGTAAAAGCGGCTCACAGGTTTCTTTGTACGCAAACTCAAGAGATGTTTTAACAGGTGAACCTATAAAGCTTAACGAGGGAAGCTCTGAAAGCCATATCAGAAACGCTAACAGATTGCTTGCAAGGGTGGACCTTTCAAAAGAGGCGATTCCCGTTAGCGAGTTTTTTAGTGAATATACAAAGAAAACAAACGAGGACGTTTATACAATCGTAATCTCTCCAAACATGCAAAAGGACTTTCAGGACATGCTTTTAAAGGCCATGGATGATAGTCTTGAGTTTAACTGGCTTTGCCCTGAATACAGGGATAATCCTTTTGAAGTGCATGATAAATTAAAGGATAGATTTATATCGGTTCCTGCTGAGGAGGTGCTTTATGAAATATCGCTTTCTTAGTTTGCTTGAGGACCTTTTAATAATAGTGCTTAACTTTATCGTGGTTTTGTCTTTCTGGAGAACCTTTTTTTGGAGCTTTCAGAAGGAACCGGGACTTGTAAAAACAAGTCTTTTTATCATAGTTCCGCTTGTTTATTATGTAGTCAGAAAATATGTTAAGCACATAGCGTTATTTACGCTAATTCATTTATTGATAGTTTTTCTTTATGCGTGGTTTGTAAATGAGGGCTTATTTAATAAAGTTACGGATATTATCGTGCTTTTTGCCCTGTCACTTCATTCATTTATCATAAGGATAAAACGCTCAGAACCGGGGGAAAAGCCCATAAGCCCAATTGCTGCGGGAGTATTCCTGGTGCTTCAGATGTTTTTATTAAGCTATCTTGGATTTAAAGATAAGCTTCCGGAGCTTTTTAAACTGGGAGTAACATTTGCGTTTCTTTACTTCCCGATTCACTACATTAAGAGATTTAAGCTTTCGGACTTTTATAATAAGAAAATCGTTGAGGATGTGCCAACAAAGAAGATTTTAAAAACGGGAGCTCCATATGTTGGCATAATGATGGCTGTATACGCAGTGGTTTCTTTAATATGTATCAATGAAAACCTTGTAAATACAGCGAAAAATTTTCTTAAAAAAGTCATAGGAAACATACTTTATTACCTGATTCGGTTTATAATGCTCTTTAGTGGCAAAGAAAAGGAACTTCCTAAAGTTACGGAGCAGATGCCACAGGAAAATCCTCTTTTAATGCTCATGGAAGAGGACAAAGGCCCTTCAAAACTAGCAATGATAATAGAACAGATTATCATGTATGCTGTGCTTGCTTTATTTGTGGGAGCCGTACTGTTTTCTTTATTTAAATTCATAATCGAAATAATAAGGCGATTTAAGGGTATAGATAATAGAAAATTTGTCGACTTTTCCACGGATTATAAAGAAGAACGGGAAGCAATTAAAAGGGAAAAGAAAAAGGCCTTTAGACCCGAGCGATTAACAGGGTACTCGGGGAAAATAAGGAAACTATATATAAAGCTTTTAGAAAAGAGCAAGGTTGATAGAGATCAAATAAAGACTTTAACCGTAAGAGATTTTTCTTCTCTTTATGAAGATGAAAAAAGAGAAGATGCCTTAAACTTTGCACTAATATACGAAAAGGCAAGATATTCAAACAAAGCATGCACAAAGGCTGATGTTTTATTGGCAAAGCACCTTTGTGAAAAGCTTATTTAGGAAGATGATGACATATAAAGAACTTATAGAAAAATGTGGCAGTGAAAACTTAATAAGGATAGTGCTTTCAAAGCCTACTAAAGAAAGTGCCGAGTCAAAGGTAGCAATAAGGCCTGTTAAGGTAAAAGAAAAGCTTTTGTTTCAACTTACAAAGTCGGTGGGAAATAAAGAAAGCAATACTATAAAGCAGATTCATGAAAACTTAAGCGATAAGGAATTAAAGGCTTATCTTGAAAAAAGCATTCCCGAAAAGTTTATGCAGGGGCTTTTTGAGCTTGAAGGGGAAGGCTATTCCGTTTTATCAAATAAAAAGGGAACCATAACCGTTGTAAAGAATAAAACGGTAAGCGCAAAGAAAGAAAGCTTAGACCATAACCGCACCAAAAACTATCTTATAAAAGAAGGTGACGATGTAGCCTTTTTAAAAGACCTTGGAGTTATGACGGCCGATGGAAAAATCGTTAAGTCTAAGTATGATAAGTTTAAACAAATAAACAGATATCTTGAGTTTGTGGAAGATATTACGGATAAGCTTGATAAAAACAAAGAAATCACAATAATCGATTTTGGATGCGGAAAGTCTTATCTTACATTTGCTTTGTATCATTATCTTGTGGTGGTTAAAAAGATAAATGCTAATATCATTGGCCTTGATTTAAAGACCGATGTTATAAAGGAATGTAACAGACTATCTAAAAAATATAAGTATGATAAGCTTAAATTCATTGAAGGAGACATTGAGCATTTTGAAGGCGTAAACCATGTCGACATGGTTATCACACTTCACGCCTGCGATACGGCCACTGACTATGCTTTGTACAAAGCGATAAAATGGGACGCGGATGTGATAATGGCAGTTCCCTGCTGTCAGCATGAGCTTAACAGATCAAAGGGAAGCGCGAAGCTTTCAGCCGTAAATAAATACGGGCTTTTAAAAGAAAGAATGGCGGCTATTTATACGGATGCAATGAGAGCAAATCTTCTTACCCAAATGGGATATGACACTCAGGTGCTTGAATTTATCGATATGGAACATACGCCAAAGAACATATTGATAAGAGCGGTAAAGGGTAAAAAGGGAATGATTCCGGAGAAGGAAATAAATGCCCTTAAAGACTTAGAAGAACTTGCGGGGGGAAGCATTACCCTTTCAAAACTTTTAAAGGAATAAAAAAGTAGTTAATGAAGAAGTTTATTTTGAAACTGATAACTTCGATTCTTGTGTTTGTGGGCACGCTTTTTGCCTGCAGCTTTATCATGAATCGAGGCAATGTGAATACGACCCAGGATATGGAAAGGGCCACCCTTCCCGTTGTTTATATGGATATAGCCGGAGAGAGCGTTAACAGGCTTTACGGTTATAAAACGGAAATGGATTTAGGGCTCTTAAGAGAGAATATCACGCCCCTTGATGATAAAAGAGGCGTTACTTTTAGAATCGATAAGTGTGGCCAAAACATAAGTAAGATTACGGCAAAGGTAAGAACCGTTGACGGAAGCCGTTTGATAGAGACTGATGAAATTACAGAATATGATGAAGATGACTATAGCATCCTAGCAAGTGTAAACTTTAAAGACCTTTTGCAGGAGTATACAGAATACAGTCTTCAGATTTACCTTACACTTTCAGATAAAGAAGAAGTTTTTTATCACACAAGAATTATCGAAGCAAGCTCTTACTGCACAAAAGAAAAGCTTTCCTTTGTAAGGATGTTTTTGGATAAAGAACTTTCAATCGAAGAAAACGCTGACCTTTCAACCTACATGGAGTCTAACTACTTAGGTGACAACACAACCCTTGCAACGGTCACAATTCACAGCTCTTTAAATCAGCTGGCATTCGGAAATCTAAGGTGCAAAAGAGAGACTGAGCCTAATATTTCCATAAAAGAAATTGCTACGGAAACAGGCATTTTTACGGCAGATTACCTTGTGACATTATCTGACGGAAAAGACGAAGGGCTATACTACGTAAGCGAGTTTTATAGGATTAAGTATACATCCGAAGTTATCTACCTTCTTGACTATGAAAGAAACATAAAGAAGCTTTCTTTAGACAACGTGGGTCAGGTTAGGGCCGAAGACATTTTACTTGGAGTTACTTCAGAAAATGTAGAGCTTGTGGAAAGCGATGACGGAAACATAATTGCTTTCGGAAATGCAGGCACCCTTTATTCTTATAACGTAAGCGAAAAGAAAATATCCAGACTGTTTTCTTTTTACGATAAAAGCAATTTTGATGAGAGAACCTACAATCCTAACTATAAGGTGAAAGCCTTAAGGGCCGATGAAGCCGGAAATGTGTGGTTTTCTGTAAGCGGGTACATGAACCGCGGAAGGTATGAAGGAAAGACGGGCATTGCGCTTTACTTATTTAACGGCGTTACGAGCGAAGTGGAGGAATGCTTCTTTATAGATTCCGACAAGTCTTCGGAAATTGTAAATAAGGATGTGGAAGAGCTTTGCTTTTTAAGTAAAGAAAACATCTTTTATATCATGATTGATAAGACTATTTACGCCGTTAACACAGAAACCAAAGATACAGAAATCCTTGTTTCAAACCTTGAAGAAAATAAGTACACGATTTCAGATAACTCCACCATGATGGTGTGGCAGACGGGAGACGATGTTAACGCTTCAAAGAAGCTTATGCTTATGAACCTAAACACTAAGCAGTTAACTGAAATTTCCGCAGGGGAAGATGAGTACATAAAGCCCCTTGCCTTTATGGATGAAGACTTTATTTACGGCCTCGCCAAAAAGAAGGATGTGGTGACGGATAACACAGGGCGCACCACCTTCCCTATGTACATGATTAAAATCCAGAGTAAATTCGGTGAAATATTAAAGCAATACGAAGAGCCCGACAGCTTTGCCACACAGGTGGAAGTTAAGGACAATATGATTACGATTGAGCGTGTAAAGAAAGTATCGGAAGAGCCTCTTTCTTATGCACCTGTGGAAAGCGAGACAATCACCGACAATCAGGAAAGAAGCAATCTACAAAATAACGTAAATACCTTTGTGTACGGAGACTATCAGACAGCCACAAGAATCCTTTTAAAGAAGGATGTTAAGGGAAAAGTAATTGAGATACTTCCCAAAGAAGTAATCTATGAAGGCACAAAGGAACTTACGATAGAAAGAGTTCCTTCAAACAAAAGAAACTACTACGTATATTATAAAGGCGCGCTTCAAAAGATTTACACAAATCCCGCAAACGCGGTAACTCAGGCTGATAAAAACTACGGAAACGTGCTAAATGATAAAGGCTTCTACGTTTGGTACAGAGCAAACAGGGCGCTTAGAAACCAGATAATGGACTTAAGCCCGACGGAGAAAAAGCCTGAAGAAGAAAGAAGAGAATTGTCTTGCTGCCTTGATAAGATGCTTGAATACGAGGGCGTTGTTAGAAACTCTCAATACCTTCTTAACAGCGGAGAAACGGTTCTTTCGATTTTAAAGAGTGGTCTGGAAGGAAAGGACGTACTTGATTTAACAGGATGCTCGTTAGACAGTATTCTATACTACGTAAACAGAGACATCCCGGTTTTGGCCCTTACTCATTCGGAAGACACGTATTTGATAATTGGCTTCAACCAGTTGGCGGTTGTGGTATACGATCCAAACGAAGGCTGGTATAAGATGGGAAAGAACGAAGCGGAAGAGCTGTTTAAGAATAACGGAAATCAGTTTATTACGTATGTAACGGATGAATCATAAAGAAAACCCCGTGAGATAATCTCACGGGGTTTTAAAATCTTAGTCAAGTTCGCCGTTTTTGTATCTTGTAACGATTCTCTGGATTCTTTCATTGGGAACCAAAAGATCGCTGATAGAGGCGTCGTGGTTAAGAGTGTCGATAATGTAGGCAATGTATTTGCTCATGCCGCAGCTTATGTACCAGTCTCTTGCAAGAAGTTCCGGGGGCTGATAAACGAGGTCTGTGGTAAGAACCTTATCGATGAGGCCATCTTCGTATGCCTTGTCAAACTTTTCAAGGCCCTTAGTGAAAAGACCGAAGGATGTGCAAACGAAGATTTTGTTTGCTTTACGCTCTTTTAAGTGAGCCGCAACTTCCAAAACGCTTTCACCGGAAGAAATGATATCGTCAACGATTAAAACATCTTTTCCTTCAACATCGGAGCCTAAGAATTCATGAGCAACGATGGGGTTACGTCCGTCAACAATCTTTGTGTAGTCACGTCTCTTATAGAATGTACCCATATCAAGGCCAAGTACGTTAGCAAGATAGATTGCTCTTCCCATACCGCCTTCATCGGGAGAAATAACCATCATGTGGTCTGAGTCGATTGAAAGACCCTTAACGTTTTTAAGTAAGCCCTTGATAAACTGATATGCAGGCTGTACTGTTTCAAAACCATGAAGAGGAATTGCGTTCTGAACTCTGGGGTCGTGAGCATCAAAGGTGATGATGTTGTCTACGCCCATGGAAGTTAATTCCTGTAATGCAAGTGCGCAGTCAAGAGATTCTCTTGCTGTACGCTTATGCTGTCTTGATTCATAGAGGAAGGGCATTATAACGGTGATACGTCTTGCCTTACCGCCGACAGCAGCTATTATACGCTTTAAGTCCTGGTAGTGATCGTCGGGTGACATGTGGTTGGTGATACCACACATAGAATAAGTAAGTGAATAGTTACAAACATCAACCATGATAAAAAGGTCGGTGCCACGAACGGATTCGTTGATGATTCCTTTTGCTTCGCCGGAACCAAATCTGGGAACGGCTGCATCAAGGATATAAGAAGGTCTCATATAACCCTTGAAAGCCAAGCTTTCTTTGTGCTCGTTTTCTCGTTCTTCTCTCCATTTAACGAGATAACTGTCAACCTTCTTGCCAAGTTCACTGCAACCTGCCATAGGAACGATTCTCATTGAACCTACGGGAATGGTCTCAAGATTACGCTTATCTTCATTAACTGCCATGACTAAGCTTCCTCACTTTCGCTATTTACAATTACGTTTAACGATGCGAATATCGGTGCCCGATAATTTGCATGCTGTATAAGTGCTGATGATTCGTGAGAAGACTCTTTCGGAATAGCGGTCTCTTATCTGCTCCAAAGAAAGGTTAGTAGATATTATAGTTGACTTCTTTCTTAAGTTTCTCTCATTGATAAAAGAGAAGAGCTGATTGGACACAAATGTGTTGGAAACCTCGGTTCCAAGGTCATCCACAATCAACAAGTCACAATTATATATATAGTCATAAAAATTGTAAAGGTCTTCTTTTGATTTGTTTTCAAAGGTTTCTCGTGCAAGAGCATCGAACAAAGAAATGGCACTAAAATAAATAACGGAGTGTCCGAGGTCTAAAATGTCCTTTGCAATGCATGCAGAAAGAAACGACTTTCCGGTTCCAACAGAACCATAGAAAAGAATGTTCTTCTTTTCAAAGTCGAAATTCTTGATAAAATCTTTACTTATAGTAACGGCTCTTTTAAATGCTTCAAGGCCTTCACCACTATGATACTCGTAAGAAAGCTTCGAAAAATTATTTTCGTTAAGATAGTCTCTTAAATTAGACTGCTCGTATAAAACTTCAATGATTTGCTGCTTTAAGCAGTGGCACTTTTTGTTGCCTCCGATATACCCTGTATCTTTACAGTCGGGGCAATCGTAAATAGGCTCTAAATAGTCTTCGGGAAGACCTGCGCCAAGAAGTAAGCTTTTCTTCATGCCCTTTAAGTCTTCCAAAAGGGTGTGAAGCTCTGTCATGGCGTCATCATCGCCCGCCATTTTTCTTTTTGCTACGTCCATGGAAACTGAGACTGTTGATTCGTCAAGCTCCTTGTAGCCTTCTATGTTTTCGTATACGTACTTTCTTCTTTCTTCAAGAAGATGATAGTTTTTAAGTCTGGTAACTTCGTACCGTTGCATTATGGTAGAATACTGAGCACTTGTTAATGCCATATGCTAGTCCTTTCCTAATAAAACCGGATAAAGATACGGATTAATTGCTTAAGATAGATCTTTCAATCTCATCAAAATCGTAATCTGTATGAATCATCTGATTAAATGTGTTCTTGGTAGAAGGTGTGGTTGCCTTAGGCTTTTTGTAGGAAGCATCCAACGCCGAGATATCGCTTAAGTTTTTAACGCCTGATTTTTTCCAGGAAGATAAAATTCTGTCACAATATTCCAAACGATGAGAGTCCACCGCCAAAACTGTTCGCTTGCAGGCTTCATCGATTATATCCAATGTAAAACCGTAATCTTTGTACCATTTGGTGGCAATGTCTGCCTCGGTAGGTGTGGGTGTGTTTGAACGTCCCAGGGATTTTAAAATAGTATATACGGGCTTATCGAAATTGTTCTTTAAATAAGCTTTTGCCTGCTTGGGAGTTAAAACATTTGCTTCTGCCCATGCAATGGCAACTTTCTTAATGTAAGAAAACTTCTGGCTTCTTTCTACGCAATATTGAAGAAGATAATCAATCAAGTCACATGAGAATTTAAGCTCGTAGTGGATAAAATAAAGAATCTCAATATCGGATAAAGAAAGAGGCTTCTTTAAATACTGCTCCGCAATGAATAAAAGCTGTCCCGTTTCAGGATTTTCTTTAAACTTTTTAAGCTCGTCTCTTGAGTAAGAAATGTTTTCATAGGAATGCTTTTCAGG
>JAEEXG010000003.1 GCA_016291405.1 Lachnospiraceae bacterium | reverse complement strand
CTCCCGTAGGAGTTTGGGCCGTGTCTCAGTCCCAATGTGGCCGTTCACCCTCTCAGGCCGGCTACTGATCGTCGCCTTGGTGGGCCGTTACCTCACCAACTAGCTAATCAGACGCGGGTCCATCTTATACCACCGGAGTTTTTCACACTGTCCCATGCAGAACTGTGCGCTTATGCGGTATTAGCACCTATTTCTAAGTGTTATCCCCCGGTATAAGGCAGGTTACCCACGCGTTACTCACCCGTCCGCCACTAAGTTTAGAATCGCAAGCTTCATCTAAACTCCGTTCGACTTGCATGTGTTAAGCACGCCGCCAGCGTTCATCCTGAGCCAGGATCAAACTCTCGTATTAAAGTTTGTTCTGTTCAAGATTAACTTTGGCTAATCTTTCCCGTTTACTGTTTCTTGGGTAGTTTGTTTTTTGTCTGTTCTCTCAGACCTCTGAAATTCTCAAAGATTTTCAGGGTTGCATTGTTGTTCGATTGTCAATGTTCATGCGCTCCGTGAGGACTTTTTATTTCCTGTCCCGCTCGGAACATTGAATAATATATCACCGCAAAATTAGAATGTCAACAAGAATTTTTTATTTTTTTAAAAAAATTTCCATATACGCAAAGAATGGCTTATTTACGCCATTTCTGCCCCAATAAGCCATTCCCGAATTCTAATTATTTAAGTTTTTTATCTAAATTGTCGGAATTGTGTTTACACTTCCCTCATTTTACTGTAATTTCTTTGTTACAGTATCATCTCCCATTGAAACGCGAAGACCCAACGAGGAAACTTGAGTTCCTTCCTTAACCTGGGTAACAAGTACCAATCTCTTTGATTCACCGGGTGCAAAGGTTCCCTGGTAAAGAGACAAATCTTCATCAACAAGCATTGTCATCATTCTACTGTAATAATGATCTTCATTAACCGAAAGCTTAAATACAGCACTTGTTGAAGTGCTAAAACTGTTATCCGAAGAATATGAGTTGCTTACATTAAACTCTACAATAAGCAAATCCATACCCTTATTGGATGATAAAACAAATCCATCACTGTCTGCATATGTATCAACAACATCACATCCTGTGTAAGAAATTGTGAAGCCATCAAGTCCCAATACATCTTCGATACTTCTTGCGTCATAAACAGAAGCTCCGCCGTTTCTGTCTACGCCTTCTTTAATCGGTTCTTCCGATTCTCCCGCTTCTTTAGTATCATTTGAATATTTATTGTTAAGTTCTTCCTGAGCCTTAGCTTCCGCTCTTCTTTCTTCTTCCTCTTTGGCTGCATTCTCATAGTAGAGTTTTTCCGCTCTGTCATAAGAATCCTTAGCTGCCTGATATGAAGCTAAAAACTTTGTGGTGTCCACAAGTCTTGAATGATTCTGCTCATCGTATTTTAAAAGAAGAGAAACCGCATATTGCGAAATCATGGTTTCCTGATCTGCGGTAAGCTCCTGAGCCTTGGCACATGAAGTAAGAAATACAGCGCAAAGTGCCATGCTCAATATTAATGATAGAACTCTTTTCATTCTATTCCTCCGGATAGTTATTAGCATTAAGTGAAAACCAGAACACTACTCCGTTTTCTCTGTTTTCAACCCCATATTTTCCGTTATGGGCATCCATAATGGCTTTAACAATGGAAAGGCCGATTCCGCTTCCGCCGTATTCCCTGGTTCTTGCTTTATCAACCTTATAAAACTTTTCCCAAATATGCTCAATGCTTTCTTCGGGAATTTGTTTACCTGTGTTAAACACACTTACTTTAATATCATTTTCTTCTTTTTTTAGAGTTACGTCAATCTGTTTTTCATTATCATCTTCGCAATGATTTAAGGCATTGGAAAAATAATTCATGAAGACTTCTTCTATTTTAAATTCATCAGCAAAAACATTGCACTTTTCAGGCAAGTCACAAGTTACCTTTATATTGTTTTGCTTTGTAAGAATCTCTGCGGATTGAATGTAGTTTTTAACTAAAGAAACAAGGTCAAACATCTCGCATTGAAGCATGTCCGCACCTGATTCAATCTGATTTAACAAAAGAAGGTTTTTAACTATTGTATTCATCTTTGAAGCTTCATCAATTATGACATCACAATAGTAATCCCTTTCGTCTTCCTCGTTGATGCCTTCCTTTAAGCCTTCCGAATATCCCTGAATCAGCGCAATAGGAGTCTTTAACTCATGAGAAGCGTTTGCAATAAACTCTCTTCTCATTTTATCGGCCTCAGCCATGACATCGTAATCTTTTTTAAGCTTAATGTTTGCGTTTTGAAGTTCCGAAATTGTTCTTTCAAGGTTTTCGGACATTTTATTTATGCTGTTACCAAGAAGAGCAATCTCTGTCTTTTCTTTACCGTCGTATTTAGCATCAAAATCCATGTGAGACATTCTTTCTGAAATATCTGCAAGTTCCAAAATAGGTTTAGATATTTTACGGGTAAAGAAATAAATAACAAAAGCACTTATTAAAACCGCACCAAGTCCAATATATAAAAAGAAACGGTTTGCGATATCCGCACTAAGCTTTATACTCTCTACGGCACTTCTTGCAAGGAAGGTAGAACCGTTTGGAAGTTTACCTACTATTTCAAGAAAGTCTGTCTGCATTCTTAAATCTTTCTTTTGAAAGAAAACACACTCATCTGATTGATAAACAATACGGTCAGCGTAAATTATTCCGCTTAAGCACTGTTTTAATTCAAAAGTTAAGTATTCCAAGGGTTCGCTTGAATACACTTTTACATATTCGTTCTCAACAATAACGATACTCACATTATGAGTACCGCTGTATTTTTGAAGCTCTAAATCAAAGTTTTCGGAAAACAGATTTCCCGCCGCAGCCTCTGTCTTTAAGTTGGTGTAGAGATTCATCAGTGTTTTCTCTTTATTTAATATATAAAACTTTTCCAAAAACACATTATTAATAAACCAGCAACTTATAAAAGCCAAAGCCATAATAGCCACAAATATTATGGTTATTTCTTTCTTTAAAGAAGGGCTTAAAAGCGATCTTTTAATTTTGTTACAATTCTTCTTATTTTTCATAGCTATTCAAACTTATAGCCCATTCCCCAAATGGTCTTTATAAGTTCTCCTTTTTGCCCCATCTTGCTTCTTAGTTTCTTTACGTGAGTATCTATAGTTCTTGCGTCTCCGAAATAATCGTAATTCCAGACGCTGTTAAGGATTGTTTCTCTTGATAAAGCTCTTCCTTTATTTTCCATAAAGAAAGAAAGAAGTTCAAACTCTTTAAAGCTTAAATCTATTTCCTTTGAATCAATCAAAACTCTGTGAGCAGACTTATCAACCACTACTCCGTTATATTCCATCGAAGCATCCACACTTGCAGGTTTTGTGCGTCTTAAAATAGCTTCAACCCTTGCAGTTAAAATCTTAGGGCTAAAGGGTTTTGTGATATATTCATCAATTCCAAGTTCAAAGCCTAAAAGTTCATCCTGCTCTTCACTCTTTGCTGTAAGCATAATAATGGGAACCTTTGAATTGCTTCTAATTTCTCTGCAAACCTGCCATCCGTCAAGTTTTGGCATCATAACATCAAGTATTACAAGCGAAATGTCCGGCTCATCATAAAAAACTTTTAAAGCTTCGCTTCCGTCCGAAGCTTCCAAAACAATATAATCTTTCTTTACAAGGAAATCTTTTACAAGTTTTCTCATTCTGGCTTCATCATCTACGACCAAAATCTTTAACATGTCCATAAAAAACCTCCAAAATAGCATTTTATGATTCTAAATATATAATAAAAGTATGTTCATTTTGTGAAAAAGAATTAACCAATCTGTGTTCTAATTGTCAATCCCAAGCTCAATTTCCTTGTCTCTTACAGCGTTCTCTCTTTCTTTAACCTTTATTTCACGCTCCCTTAATTCCTGCTCCCACTCAGAATATTGATTGGTTACAGCAGTCTTATAATTAAGAGCATTAATTGTAGAACCGCGCATTGTAATTGCAAGCATGGCTACGCAAAGGAAAAAGAAAATGCCTGCAATCAAAACCGCATTTCTATACTTCATTCTCAAAGAAAGCTCTTTCTTCTGAGCCTTGGTCATTCGAGTCTGAGCTTTACTCTTTTCGCTAAAATCTATTCTTTTAAAAGTAGTATAAAGAGGAATGGGCCTTAATTCTTCAGCTCCGTTTTTAGAATCGCTGTAAGCTTTTTGCATATCTCTTAAGTACTCAAGTCCGATAGGTGTCTGGAAATATCTTTCTTCTATGGCTTTTTCATATACACCTTTAACAACGCCTATATTTGACATATCGGCGTGAGCTTCTATATATGCAATTTTCTTTGCTTCGCTTTTGGCAAGCTCTAAATCTTGGGCATTTGCAAAAACGTAACCGTCAAAAGTCAATTCTTCAATATTGGCCATATTCTCTCCTTAACAAAACAATCCCCGGCTTTTAACCGAGGATTGGGTTAATTGATTACACAGTAAATAGTGATACTTGTTCTTTCAATTCGTTTGAAACCTCATCTAATCGGTTTGCATTCTCAGAAATATTATACACTATTGTTGCGACTTGTGATACTCCTTCGCTGGTCTGCTGGGTGCTTGCAGCATTTTCTTCAGCAATGGCTGTTAAGTTCTGAACAGCGTCAACCACTGCAATTCTTGCATCATCCAAACGCTTTGTTTTATCGGCTATTCTGTTTATACCTTTTATGGTGCCTTCGATGCCGGTCTTTACTTTAGAAATAATCTCTGTAGTTTCAACTCCGTGGTTTTCAGGGTTATTTTCCGGTGATTCCATAAGCTTATCAATCAGTTTTACCGATTCATTGGAGCTTACCGCAAGCTTATTGATTAATGAAATGGTTTCTTCCACCATGTTACCCATTAAAATAACAGATTCTGTCGCTTTCTGAGTTTCTTCAGCCTGATAGGTAGATCCGTCTGCTATTTCACAAACTGCCTTTTCAATCTGCCCTATGGTTTTAGCGGTTTCTTTGGACACTTTATTAAGCTGGTCGGAAGCTTCGGTTACGCTGTTACCCTGCTCTTTTAATGTGCCGATTACACCAGACATTTGCTTTTGCATCCTGTTAACAGCTTTAGCCATGACTCCTGTTTCATCATGCCGCTTAGAAAGTAAGCTTAAATCATCCATCTCCCTAAAATCCAAATCAGAGATTTTTCCTATAACCTTAGTCACCTTTTTTATAGGGCGTGAAAAGAAGGAAGAAATAATATATCCTGCAAGGCAGGCAGCTAAAATAATAGCAAATCCGATAATGGTGCTCACTCTTGCAAGTCTTTTTAAGGGACTTAGTATTTCGCTTTCATCTACCGTTGCAACAACAATTACTTGTTCATCTTTTGTTACATAAAAAGCTGCGTATTTTTGAGCATCGTCAAAAACATATTGAACAAATTCAGGCTCATAATGAGCTCCTGTTGAAAGGCCCAAAGAAACGCCTTTAACAACTTCGTTTTCAACGGGCTCCCCTACTTTTTCTTTTCTCGGATGATAAAGCATGGTGGAATCGGCTGCCACTACATAAACGTAGCTGGAATTCATCCCTTTTATGCCTACTCCCGAAAAGATAGCGCTTAAGTTATCATAAGTTATTGATTCTTTGAATCCATGGGTAGCAATCTGCTCATCAAGTCTGATACCTGATTGAACCGCCACATCATATAAATAGTTTTGGTTTACTTCCTTTAATTCTTTTTCGGATTGATTAAGAAGTATGCTTTCAACCAAAAAGAAGGCAACCGCTACTGATATTAAAACAATAACAGCTACCTTTGCCTTTATAGACCTAAAATACGACACCCTGACTGTATCTGTTCCCCCATCGGCTTTTCTCGGATGTTCCATTAAAAAAGTACCCCCAAAACACTAGTCTTTAAAGCCTGAAAATTTAGTGCGTTTTTTCTATTTTACAACAATCGAACCTCTTTTTCAAAACAATTCCTTAAGGCGCATACAAGTTTCAACGGTGCCCTGAATTGAGTGGGGTTTGCCACCTCCCTTTGCACCGTATTTTTCCTTTAATACATTGTTTAATTCCCTAAGATCTTCAGAATCCGATTCAATCAGGAATCTTGCCATATGGGATTCATCTTCACAAAATACACCTATTCTTCCGGTTGATTTTTCCTTGGCCAAATCCATCGCATAACGAAGGAAATCCTTTAAAAAATCAGGAAGCAAAATAAAGACGTTTTCTTTTGAAAAATCTGCCTTTTCTATTTCATTTTCTACAAGCTTCTTTAAAAGAAATGTATTTCTATCTTTTAAAAGTCTGTCGTCTGATAAGAGTTTTTCTACGCCTTTATACTCTTCTCCCTGCTTTACGGACAAAGCCTTTGAGATGCTCTTTAAGCTTTCCAAAGATGCATCATAGTTTTCAATTGCCCTTAATCCGCAAAGATAGTTTATTCTTACACCTTCTTTATAATTTTCAAAAGAAGTAATTTTAAACAGCTGAATCTCCCCGGTGGACTTTACGTGAGGTGCACAGCAAGCGCAAATATCGATATCTTTAATTTCAACGAGGCGAATATCTCCGGAAAGTTCTTTCTTAGAGCGATATTCGATGTCCTTTTCTTCGCCGTTTTTATAAATGGTTGCAACAATATCAATATTCTTAATGATTGCTTCGTTTACAAGGCCTTCAAGCTTCTTTAAATCCTTTTCCGAAAGCTTAAGGTTTAAATCAATTGTGGCGGAGTTATCACTTAGATGAAAGCCCACATTTTCAGCATTGTATAATTTATGGGCAAGCCCCGAAAAAATATGCTCACCGCTATGCATCTGCATGTTTCTGAAGCGATGATTAAAATCCACTTTTCCCTTAACAATGCTTCCTTTACTTACTTTTTCTTTTAAAACATGGGTGATAATGTCATCTTTTATAGTAACGTCTAAAACTTCAATACCATCAATTGTTCCTTCATCATGGTTTTGACCGCCTTGAGTAGGAAAGAACGCGGTTTCTGAAAGAATAACTTCATATCTTCCGTTAACTTCTTTTACGCTTTCAACTTTACTCTCAAACTCACTTAAATATGCATCCTCGTCGAAAAGCCTTACTGTCATAAAAACTCCTTAATACTTATTTCTTACTTCTTCTATAGCGCAGACAAAGTCTTTCATTTCAACTACTTCCCCATCATCCATGGTAACCTTACCTGTTAACTTTCCAAATACCTGGTGCTGGTCACTTATAATAACCTTAAAGTCAAGGCATGCGGCTCTGTCTAAAATAGGAGCCAAAGTCGCTTCAAGCCTTTTATCTTTTGAATAAACACTCCAGGGCTTTAAGTAATCCTTTTTGCCTGAAGAATCCGTAGGAATGTCAAATACCACTTCTTCAAGCTTATGAATTTTTCCTTTGTAGTAAAATCCGTTTTCACTTGCGGATGACCTATCGGAAAAGCCGTATCCTAAGTTAAATCCAAAGAGCTCTCCGTTTATTTTCCCGCTTCCTGTTCCCCAAAACCAGGTGTTGTCATAAGTCCATACGCCTCTGCCCCAGTCTAATACGCCAAAGCAGGTTCCGGGCTTAATTTCATATACTTTATCTCCATACTTAACAACGCCTGTAGCCTCCAAACAATTTCTTTTACAGTTATAGTAAAAGGCTGTGGCCTTTTCTTTCCAAGGCGTAGCAATATATACCGCTTCCATATCGGGTTCTTTAACAAAAAGTTCTGCGTTAAAGGTGATTCCCTGCTTTGCAAAATTCTTAAATTCCATGGAAATGGTACGACCGCCATCCACATTCATAAATGCCATATCAAGTCGCTTTGTGGAGCATGATGCTCCGGCATCTTTTGTAGATGTGCCAAGGCCGTATTTTTTACCCATGGGGAAAACACCAAGTTCGGAATCTGTCTTTTCCCAGCCTTCTTTTATGTTAATAAAAGATGCACTTAATAAGCTTATATAACCTAAATCAGAAATAGTGAAAGCAAGAGCAAAATCTTCAGTATTAAAAAGATAATAATCCCACTCTTTCCTTCTAAACCAGGGAGCTTTAATGTTTTCTCTGTTATACTCCCAAATTTCACATCTTGCCCAACCGGGCTCTGAAATCAGTCCGTTTTCATTAAGTAATTTCTGTTTCTTTGTAACCTCATGTTCCATAAAAATACCCTCCTTTGACAATTATACTCCCATCTATTCAATAAAAAAAGACACCGCCCATAGGACGGCGTCTTTTAGTTTTAAGTTTATACATTGTACTGAGAAAGATCCAAATTGATTTGATCTGAGTATTGATTAAGTCTTTCCGAAATATTGGTAATATTTTCTGTTTCTGCTTTGAGCTTTGTACTCTCGGATACAATGGTGTTACTTAGATCTAATACTTCGGCAATATTTGTAGCCTGCTCCTTTGTGGTGGTAGCGTTGCTTGATGCAAAGGAGTTAATCTTTTCAATTCCGTTTGCAATATCATTTATTCCCTGTGTAGCCTTTGCAACGTCATCATAAATAGTTTCAAAGGATTCATTGGCGCCTGAAACCGCGCTCATGCAGACTTCCATATCAGAAAGACAATCCTCAGCCTTTTTATTGATATCGGAAATGTTGTTGGTGACATCTTCAACCAATCTTCTGATGGTTTCGGTAGCTTCTGATGACTGATTTGCCAAAGTACCTACTTCTGTAGCAACAACCGCAAATCCTTTACCCATTTCACCGGCTCTTGCAGCTTCTATTGAAGCGTTTAAAGAAAGAAGGTTCGTCTGGCTTGAAATTGCATTGATGGTATCGGTTATTCCTGTTATTTCTTCAACAGATTTTGCAGTTTCTCTTATAAGCTTTGTAAGCTCACTTATGGTGGTATTTAATGTTGAGAAATTCTTTGTCATGCTATCCATTTCGTCTTTACCCTTTGATGAGGCACTCATAGTCTCATTGCAAAGGTTCTTAACATCTTCGGCGCTTTCTGCAAGTACACCTGATGTGGAAGCAAGTTCCGTTGCGGATTTTGCCACTTCATCAAGTGATGAGTTCATATCGCTTAAGGTGTTATTAAGCTTTTCGATAGAACTTCCCTGATTATCGTTTGCATCAGAAAGCGAATGTGAAATATCAAAGCACTCACCGGCTCTTCCGTTCATTTCACCGGATATGGATGAGAGGCTGTTTAATGTAGCTCTCATCTTTTCTATATACTCATTAAGACTTTCAGCTAAGGTTGTGATTTCATTGTTTCCTTCCGGAACAATATTTACTGTAAAGTCACCCTTACTGATATCCGTAATTCTATCTGTAATTGTGGTGACAGGATTGATTGCTTTATTAATTGCAAAGTACATAATAATTGAAAGGATAATGAGAAGCACTATAGCACTTATAAATGTATAAATCATTACATTTACTATTCTGCTGCTTAAAAGAGTAGATGAAACTGCACTTACAACTGTCCATGATGTGCCCTCAACATCAGTTGCAGTGTACATGAATCCACCCTGCGAAGTCTTTTGTGTAATTACTTTTGAACTTCCTGCATTCGTGGCTTTATTCATCTTATCAAAAATTACGGATAATCCTTTTACAATAGGATCCGTAGTGGTTGAAAGATTTTGACCTATTACTTCGGAAACATTACTTACAATAACGTCTTTTGTTTCTTTATTTATTATGTAGAACTTGGCATCGGGAGCCAAAGAATCAAAGGCATTAACCTTTTCTGCAACCTTATCAAAGTTTATGTCGCTTGAAAGAACTACCTTGTCTTTAATCATAATAGAGCAGGCAAGGCAGGTTTTTCCTGTTGAAGCATCAAGGTATGGTTCAGATGAAAAGATTTTTCCGCCATTATTAATGGCACCTATATACCAAGGTCTGTCTGTAAATACAAAACTGGAATCAGGAGTCCAACCGGAACCGTCAAGGAATTTGCCGGTATCTCCGTAAGCAATATAGATGTCCTGAGAATCAGGATCTTCCGCTGTGATTTTTAAAAGCATGGAAAGCGTATCATCATAACTGTTTTCGGGAAGATACTTTAACACATCGGCCGTCTGCTTAACTCTTTCTTCAACCCCTGCCCACCAGCTGTGAATTTCGCTTGCATAGGTTTCGGATTCTCTTGCCAATACGTTGTTCATTAAGGATTGGATATTATCTACGGCAAGTTTAATACTTATCTGCGTGATAATAACAATCATGATGGCTACGTAGACAATCATCTTTGTAAGTAAGGATTTCTTTAAAGACTTTCTCTTTTTTTGATTCATGTTTGTCACCCCTTCTCGCAATTTTACGTTTGTTCGCTTAAAAGATATTATACCACTACTTAAATATCAAATAATTAAGCCGTAATCAAAGTAGAAGGGAGTCGGTCTCCGCTTCGCTAAAGAATTCTATTCAGTTACTCCATAAAGAAAAAGGGAAGAGTAAATTACTCTTCCCTTTTTCTTTATGGAGTAGACGGGAGTCGAACCCGTGTCCGAAGACCCATCCCCTGTCCTTCTACGAGTGTAGTTTGTTATTTGAAATTCCCTCTGTCACACGAAAACAAACATCCTTGCGATTTTGGTAGCTTCATGATACGCCCACTGTCTCAAAGCTTTGACAATGTCGTTTCTCACATAGTCGAAGCCGGGATTCTAAGGTGTGAGTGCCCTAGAGCCGACTGCTGCAATTAGGCAGCGTATGCTAAATTTTCGTTAGCGTTTAATTTTAATTTGGCCATTTGACGCATTACCGTGCGACTCGCTTCTCCAGCTTCAAAATCCCCGTCGAAACCTTTACTACCCCTTAGAGATTTTTGACCTTAAACTCTCGCTCAGTCTCTCTTCGCATATCTTTCTTGGCAATATCTTCACGCTTATCGTAAAGCTTCTTACCTTTTGCCAAGCCAAATTCAAGCTTAGCTCTTCCGTTTGAAAAATACACTTCCAAGGGAACCAAGGTATAACCTTTTTCGGTTATTTTTCCTAAAAGTTTAGTGATCTCATATTTATGCAATAAAAGCTTTTTGGGACGCATAGGGTCTTTATTAAAGATATTACCCTGTTCATAGGGTGTTATATGCATGCCGTATGCGTACACCTCGCCTTTATCGATCCTTATAAAAGATTCCTTAACGGAACACTTTCCGAGACGTAAAGACTTGACTTCGGTGCCAAAAAGCTCGATTCCGGCTTCGTATTTTTCTTCTATGAAGTAATCATGATATGCCTTTTTATTGTTACAAACGAGTTTTTTAGACTCATCCTTAGCCAACTCTCTCACCTCTTTTCACTTAAGATATAGTAATTTATAAAACACTAAAAGTAAATAAGTAAACTAAATTATCTTCTGCCCTTTTTATAAAAGTTATGAATGGCATCATCAACATCAAAATCCGCAATAATAAAGTCTACGGTTCTTAACGAAAGGTCTACGTCCTTTACCATAACCTTAACTTTTTCGCCAAGTTTGTATACGGTATCATTATCTTCAGACACAAGTTCATACTTTGCTTCATCAAATCTGTAAAAGCCTTTTAAAGAAGAAACATGGACCAAACCTTCAACGGTATTTTCAAGTTCCACGTATATGCCCCAGTTTGTGACACCGCTTATTACGCCTTCAAAAATATCATTTATATGTTTAATCATATACTGAGCCTTTTTAAGCTTAACAGTCTCTCTTTCGGTTTCATCCGCACGTCTTTCACTCTTACTTGTGGATACAGCTACTCCCGGAAGAATCTCCTCGTAATGCTTTTTCTTTGCATCAGTCATGCGATTCCTAAGATCGTCTTTAATGATTCTGTGAATCTGTAAATCAGGGTAACGTCTTATGGGAGACGTAAAGTGTGAATAGTATTTGCAAGCAAGGCCAAAGTGACCTTCGCATTCTGTAGAATACTTAGCCTGCTGCATTGAACGAAGGGTCAATCTGCTGATTAGGGGCTCTTCGTTACTTCCTTCAATTTTTGTTAAAAGCTTCTGGAATTCCTTTGGATGAATGTCTTCACCGTTTATTTTAAGGGAATAACCGAAGTTCTTTATAAATGTGCGAAGCTTATTGACCTTTTCTTCATCGGGATTTTCATGAATTCTATAAAGAAAAGGAACTTCTTTCCAGTAAAAGTGCTCTGCCACAGTTTCATTGGCCACAAGCATAAAGCTTTCAATAAGCTTTGTGGCTTCATTTCTTTCGTAAGGCTTAATTTCAATAGGCTCTCCGTCCTTATTTAAAACAAGCTTTGTTTCGGGGAAATCAAAATCAATTGCCCCGCGTTTATGTCTTCTGTCTCTTAAAATCAAAGATAATTCCTGCATCTTTTCAAGCATTGAAGCCACGTCATCAAACTGCTTTATCATTTCTTCGTCTTTATCTTCGATTATCTTTTTAACCTGAGTGTAAGACATTCTGTGATTGATATTTACAACAGATTCGCAAATATCATAATCAACTGTCTTTCCGGTTGCATCGATAGTCATAATAACAGACATCGCAAGACGGTCCACTCCCTCATTAAGGGAACAAATGCCGTTAGACAATGCATGAGGTAACATCGGCACCACTCTGTCTGCCAAATATACGCTAGTGCCTCGCTTTAGGGCTTCTCTGTCAAGAGCCGAGTTTTCCTGAACGTAATTTGCAACATCCGCAATATGTACGCCCAATACATACTTATCTCCATCCATCTTTAAACTTACGGCATCATCTAAGTCTTTAGCATCTTCTCCGTCTATAGTCACCATGACGGTGTCTCTTAAGTCGCATCTTCCGGCCATATCGGCTTCTGATACAGGCTTATTCATGGTCTCTGCCTGATTTAAAACTTTCTCAGGAAATTCCGTGGGAATTCCGAATGCAATGGCAATTGATGTAATGTCTACTCCGGGATCGTTTTCATGACCGATAATTTCAACTATCTTTCCTTCAGGATTATGCCTTTCATCGCCGTAATCAAGGATTTCTACTAAAACTTTATGTCCGTCTACAGCACCCTTTGAGTTTTCTTTAGCTATGAAAATATCATTTGAAAATTTGGCATTATCCGTTACCACAAAGCCAAAATTCTTTGAAGCCTGATATGTACCTACAATGGCATCGGTGCTTCTTTCAATTACTCTTACTACCTTTGCTTCTGTGCGGTTTCCCTGCTTCTTTGAAGAATTTAAAACCTGTATTTCCACTTTATCGTTATGGCAGGCATTTAAGTTGTATCCTTCGGGGATAAAGAAATCAGAATCCATTCCTTCAACTTCAACAAAGCCAAAACCCTTTGCATTTCCAATATAGGTACCGACAATGCCAGGGTTATCTCCTGTCTTTTCGTGCTTGTTTTCTTTAAAAGAAGCCCCATCTCCTGAGCCTCTACCCTTTAAAACAAGCTTGCCTCTTTTTGTCTGCTCTATTAAATGCTCGTTTAAAAGTTCATCCACAATAGAATCAAAGTCAGCGCGATTTTCTTCGCTTACCTGCATAAAAATAGCAAGTTCTTTTCTTCTCATGGGAACATAGAGTTCATCGTGAAAGAGCTCAAGCATTAACTTTTTTCTTTTTTCTTTTGCCTTTTTATCCATACCGATTCCCTTTTTATATAATGCAAAAAGCCACCCGAATTACTCGAGTGGCTCTTAATAAACTAAACTTAAAACTTACTGATGTTAAGTACAGCTGCAAGAAGAATGAAAGCAATTGCAAGACCCTTTGTAAACTTAACAAGGAATCCTTCCATGCTCTTTCCTTTTGCTTTTCCCCAGTATGTTTCAGCTGCTCCTGAAATAGCTCCAAGACCTGCTGACTTACCTTCCTGCATTAACACAACTATTAAAAGTGCTAAAGAAACCACTATAAAAATGATTGTCAATATTATTCTCAATACTTCCATCTTTTATTGTCCTCCTAATGCCAAGCATTTGTAATGTTAACACACCCGACATCCTTTTTCAAGCAAAATATCACAAATAAATGAAAGCAAAGCTTTGAGCCAAAAGCTTAGCCTAATTTCATCTCCATGCCTTCTACATCCTGAGCAAATTCGATTGCCTCGTTCTTGCTGATCTTTCCGGCAAAATAGAGCTGAGCAATAGCCTCATCCATTGTAACCATGCCAAGTTTACGGCTGGTCTGCATAACGCTCATAAGCTGATGTGACTTTCCTTCTCTTATAAGGTTTCTTACCGCATGATTTGCATGCATAACTTCAAATGCCGCAACTCTTCCTCTTCCGTCTACTGTAGGAATAAGCTGCTGAGATATAACAGCTTCAAGAACGTTTGAAAGCTGAATTCTTATCTGTTGCTGCTGGTGAGGCGGAAATACGTCGATCATTCTGTCCACTGTGGATGCAGCACCGATTGTGTGCAAACTGGAAAGAACCAAGTGACCTGTTTCAGCTGCTGTAATAGCAACGCTGATTGTTTCAAAGTCACGCATTTCTCCTACCAGTATTACGTCGGGATCTTCTCTTAATGCAGCTCTTAATGCATTAGCATAAGAACCTGAGTCAATTCCGATTTCTCTTTGGTTAACCATTGACATCTGATGCTGATGAAGATACTCGATAGGATCTTCCAACGTAATAACGTGTGCATCTCTTGTCTTGTTGATTTTATCAATTATAGCGGCAAGTGTGGTTGATTTACCTGAACCTGTAGGACCGGTTACAAGTACAAGTCCTCTCTTTCTTTGAGATAAATCGATTACCGATTCAGGAATGCCAAGTTCTTCCGGTGAAGGAACCTGGGTTCCCACCAAACGAAATGCCATTGCGACAGAACCTCTCTGTCTGAATACATTAACACGATATCTGCCAAGTTCTCTGATGGCAAAAGACATATCGTATTCTCCGCGCTCTGCAAAAAGTTCTTTTTGCTTTGCACTCATTACTTCTTCCAAGACTGCTTCCGTATCAGGCGGTAAAAGCTTCGGATAATTCATATCGATTAAATCACCGTTAACTCTCATCTTGGGAGGAATACCTACCGTAAGATGAACATCGCTTGCTCCCGCTACTTTTGCGGTTTTTAAAATTTCTGCTATTGAAACCATTTTGAATATCCCCCGATATCACTTTAAATTAATAACTCACACAATAAAATTTTACCATAAAAGTAAGTTACGTCAACAAAAACTAATTGCCAATATAGTCCCTATCTACAGTAACTACGCAAAAATGATTTGGACGAACTTTCAATACTTCTTTTTGGATTTCTTGAACCACTTCTTCGTCGGATAATTTCACAGAAAAAGGAACCAAAGCATCAAAAATAAGGTTTGTATGTGTGGTGCCTCTAACCACCCTAAAATCATGGATTGAAATATTAGAATCAATTTTCTTGGCAGTTTCTTTCACAATTGATTTTAGTTCATCCGTTATTGGATTACCTACTTCAATCGGGTCCATATGAATAACCGCATGGCAATTAAGCTCATTTCTTAACCTTGCTTCCGCCAGATCTATAACATCGTGAAGCTCGTTTATATCGCCTTTGTTTGAAACCTCTGCGTGCAAAGAAATCATCACTCTTCCGGGGCCATAGTCATGCACAATTAAATCATGAATGCCTATTATTTCTTTATATGACGTAACAATTTCTTCTACCGACTTTACAAATTCCTTTGTGGGAGCCTGTCCCAAAAGGGGGCTTATGGTTTCGTTGGCGGATTTTATTCCTGCCACTATAATCCAAAGACCTACAAAGATACCGCAATATCCGTCAAGATTTACGTTAAAGAAATAAAAAACCACGGTAGATAATAAAACGGCAAGTGTTGAAACAGTATCCGACAATGAATCCTGGGACGTCGCCAAAAGAGCCGATGAATCAATCTTTTTACCGATTCTTTTGTTATAGAAAGCCATATAGATTTTAACGGCTATAGAAACTGTAAGCACTACTGGGGTTAAATACGAAAAGATTATTTCTTCGGGATGAAGGATTTTTAAAACAGAGTCCTTTAAGATTTCATAACCCATTACAACTATAGCGGCTGACACTATAAGCCCGGATAAATACTCTATTCTTCCGTGTCCGAAGGGATGCTTCATGTCAGGTTTCTGGCCTGCCATTTTAAAGCCGATAATTGAAACTATGGAAGAACCTGCATCCGATAAGTTATTAAAGGCATCTGCCGTAATTGCTATGGAACCGCTTATTGTTCCCACCAAATACTTAAAAGAAAAAAGCAAGATGTTTAGAAAAATTCCAAACACTCCGCAGACAATTCCGTAATGCTCTCTTACCTTTGGATTTCTTACATCTTCGGGATTTTTTACAAATAGTTTAACCAACAATGTAATCATGTCTTTACCCTCTTATCTAACTTTAGAACAAAAAAAGGGGGTTGACAATATATTTTATTCGCGATATCTTGGGTTTAGCTCGATGAAATCAAATATGAAAAAAAGGAGGTAAAAACTATGATTATCGTGGCGAGAAAATTTAGAACTAACAATAAGAATATCATTAGCTCAACCTCCGGACAGGTATTAACTGTTTGATTATTCGGTGTATCACTGTATAAACAAATCAGCATAATCTAGGCATCTACGGCGGTTGTATATCAACCGCCGTTTTTTGCGCATTTTTAAAGAATCTGTTCGGAAAATGATTAGGAGGGGATTAAAATTACTAACAAATTTAAACTAAAAGACTATTTAAAAAAATATCGTTTTCACTTTGTGGCAGCTGTTCTTGCCCTGCTGATTTCGGTTTCTATTGATATGATATCGCCCCAAATCACTCGTCATATTGTTGACGATGTCATACTTGGAAGGAATTTTACTAAGCTTGACATTATGCTTATCGGAATTCTTCTCATCGGAGTCGGAAGGTTCAGCCTTCAATATATTAAAGAATACATTTTTGACTATGTGTCTGTTAATATAACCTGCCTTTTAAGAAGAGATCTGTTTGTTCATGTAACACACTTAGACACAATCTACTTTGACAAAAACAACACCGGCGAAATAATGGCCAGGATAAAGGACGACATTGACAGAATATGGGATGCACTCTCCTATGTCACAATGCTTCTTATCGAAGTAACCGTGCACACCATAATTATTGTTTATTGTATGGCAAGGCTTAACATCGTCTTAGCCATTGTTCCCGTAACCGCCATGGCCATCTGCGCTACTTTGGCAATTGTCCTTGAAAAGAAACTAGATAAGGTTTACGACGACATTTCAGAAGAAAACGCTATTTTAAACACCACCGCCGAAGAAGACATTGCAGGTATTCGTACCGTAAAGGCATTTGCACGTGAAAAGCATGAAATACAGAAGTTTAAAGAACACAATGAAAAGTACTGTGAACTTGGAATCAAAGAAACAGAAACCTTTGTTAAGTACTATCCTTACTTTCAGTTTATTTCAAAGGTTGTTTTGTTCCTTGTGCTTTTAATCGGAGGTATTTTCTTTATTAAAGGAAAAATGACTCTTGGTGAAGTATCTGCCTACGTTGCATACTCACAAAACATTCTTTGGCCCATGGAAATGCTTGGATGGCTTACAAACAGCTTTGCAAGCGCTATTGCATCATATAAAAAGATTAAAAAGATTTATGATGAGAAAGCATCGATTGTGGAGCCCGAAACTCCCGTTATGCTTGATAAAGTAAAAGGAAACATCGAATTTAAGAATGTTTCTTTCCACAAAGAAGACATGCATGAAATATTATCCGACATAAGCTTTGACTTAAAGAGCGGAAAGACCCTTGGAATTATGGGTGCCACCGGTGCGGGAAAGACTTCTATCGTATCCTTGCTTACAAGGCTTTACGATTCAACGGACGGAGAAATCTTCCTTGACGGTGTAAACATTAAAGACCTTTCTTTAAAGCAATTAAGAAGCAGTATGTCTTTAATCATGCAGGATGTTTTCCTTTTCTCTGATACCATTTCAGAAAACATAAAGATGGGTGATAAAAAGAACATTACGGCTCCCACCATAAAATCAGCATCCAAAAAAGCTTGCGCAAGCGAGTTTATTGAAAAGATGGATGATGAATACGAAACAATCATCGGTGAGCGAGGCGTGGGACTATCCGGCGGACAAAAGCAGCGAATCAGCATTGCCAGAGCCTTTGCAAAGAAAGCGCCCATACTTATTATGGATGACTCCACTTCTGCTTTGGATATGGAAACAGAAAGAGAAATCCAAAAGACCCTTGAGGGCTTTAAAAACGTTACTAAAATTATTATCGCTCACAGAATCAGTGCCGTTAAGAACGCGGATGAAATCATCGTTTTGGAAGACGGTAAGATTCAAGAACGCGGTACACATGATGAATTACTGCATAAATTCGGTCTTTACTATGAGACTTATGTTTCTCAATACGGTGAACCCGAATTTGCACAAAGAAAGGAGGCGTAATTATGGCAGTCAACTCCTTTAAGGAAGATGAACTATCTAAAGACGTCAAAAAGAGCGTTACCATAAAAAGAATGCTTTCCTATCTTCTGCCCTTTAAAAAAGAAATTGCCATCGTGCTTTTAATAATGGCCTACTGTGTGGCCGTAAGCATAATTAATCCTTTATTTATTGAAGCAGCCGTTGATAAATACATTACAAAGAAAGACTATACAGGTCTTATAAAGCTTGTAATTGTCGGTCTTTCAATAAATATTGTGTGGATCATCCTTGTTAAATTAAGAATGCACATAATGGCTAAGGTTTGTAATAACGCAATCAAGAATATAAGATCCGACATTTACGATCATCTTCAGCTTCTTGATTTTAAGTTTTTTGATTCAAAGCCAACCGGTAAGATTCTCTCCAGAGTAATTGCCGATGTAAACTCACTTAAAAACGTATTGCAAAGTTTTGTGCTTACGCTTATCCCCGACGGAATACTTCTTATTTCCATCGTGGTGGTAATGATGATAAAGGATTACAGACTGGCGCTTCCCGCTATGGCAGGCTTTCCCTTGTTACTTCTTGGCATTAACTTTTTGGAAAGCAGATGCCACAGAAACTGGGCAATCGTAAGAAAGAAATCTTCTAACGTAAGCGCATATGTACATGAAACAATTGCCGGAATCAGAGTTGTTAAATCCTACTCTGCCGAATCCGAAGTGCTTGACAGTTTTGATGAACTTATAGGTGAACACAAAAAGAGCTTTTTAAGAGCCGTAAGAATAAACGACTTTTACAACCCTTGTATCGAAATATGCTGGGCAATAAGCACCTTTGCAATGTACTATGTAGGAACCAAAATTGTTGGAATCGACAAACTTTCAATCGGTACTCTCTTGGCATTCGGAACATACATTGCAGTATTCTGGCAGCCTATTTCAAACCTTGGTGATATGTACAATCAGATGATTACAAATATCGCCGGAGCAGAAAGAATCTTTGAAGTTATCGATTATAAGCCTCTTATCGAAGATGGCGAAGACGTTAAAGAGATGCCTTCCATCAAGGGAAATGTTACATTTGATAATGTTTCTTTCTCCTATGAAGACGGTATACCTGTTTTAAACAATGTTTCATTTAACATTAAACCTGGTGAGACCATCGCTTTGGTTGGCCCCACAGGTGCAGGAAAAACAACTATCGTTAACTTAATAAGCCGATTCTATGATACAACAGGCGGTCGAGTTTTAATTGACGGAAACGATGTAAAGGACGTTACCATCGAAAGCTTAAGAAGCCAGCTTGGAATCATGACTCAGGATAATTACTTATTTAGTGGCACTATTAAAGACAATATCCGCTACGGCAAACTTGATGCTACCGATGAAGAAATTGAAGCAGCTGCAAAGATTGTGCATGCTCACGACTTTATCACTAAATTAGAAAAGGGCTATGATACAGAGCTTCAGGAACGTGGTGCCGGATTGTCTCAAGGTCAAAAGCAGCTTATCGCTTTTGCAAGAACAATACTTTGTAATCCGCAAATCCTTATTCTTGATGAAGCCACCTCTTCCATCGATACAAAGAGTGAACTTATGGTGCAGCAAGGCATAAATGAAATTCTTAAAAACAGAACTTCATTTGTTATTGCTCACCGCTTATCTACAATCAGAAAAGCAGACAGAATCTTTGTTATAGATGACGGTAAGATTGTGGAAGAAGGAAACCACGAAGAGCTTATGAGAAAGCATGGAATTTACTACAACTTATCTACTGCTCAGGCAGTGTAAAAACAAAAGGCCATCCCATATGGGATGGCCTTTTTATTAGTATACACAATAGTCGTCTATAGACTTAAACAATTCATCACCATAGTTTCCATTTTCATCAGGTGCCAACCAATACGAGAATCCTCCTTCTCTTACAAGAAAAGGAAGATAATCAAAGCTCATTATTGTCCAGTTATCTTCTATTGCTTCAATTGTCAAATCACATATGCAAACATTTACTTCTCCTGTATAATCCATCCACGCAAAGTTAAACAAAACAAGCGTAACTCCATTACAATCATAAGCTACCAGTTCTAAATCATCTTTTCTCTTTATGAATTTTTGATACCCATTGGCTCTGTCTTCACACATTTCCAGTTCTGACACATCTTTTATCTTTCGATAATCAGAAGAATTGCGGCTAAGCGCACAAAATAACGCTTTGGGTGATATAAGCACCTCATTCCCTGATACTTCAGCGCGATACATATTATCTTGAGAGACTCCGGTAATATTAACCTTTTGAAACTTTGACAGCTCGAATCGTTTACCATCAAGCGATTTCACCTTAATATCATTTCTAAGATACATTTCTGCATCCATTTCTTCGAAAACTCTTTCCAGCTTTGAGCCCTCTACTTGTCTAAAGTGTTTCTTTCCGCACAACTTGCAAACTGCATATTCGGTGCCATTCTTATCATATGTGGCATTATTTTTATACGTGTACTCTCCGTACTCATGTTCCTTTGCCGGAATTGGAGCTTCATAACTGTCTCCGCACCAACACTTATATATAGCCTGCCCCTCTTTTTCGCACTCCGCTTCTTTTATTACTTTTTCAACATACTTATGCTCATGTAAAGCACATCCCGGAAGAGTAATAATCATCGCAACTAACAATACTAGTATTTTCTTCTTCATTTCTTTTCTCGCAATCTTTTTTAGTTTAAATAATAATCTGAAAGGTACTTATTCTTCGTACCAAGAAAATTGTCATTAAAATCATACATATACCAAGTGAAATACTCGTATGTGGAAAACAAGCCTATGGAAGCATCCGAGTGTATATTATTGGCGAGTACAGTATCGCCAAAATCGTATGTAACAATCATTTGGTAACCATTATCGTACCAAGAACAATCATAAAGCAGTATTGTTTTGCCTCCACAGTCATATGCAACCTTCTCAGAAGTTAAGAGGTTAGTCATAAATTCCTGATAAGGAGGTATATCCCCATCTATTATTCTCAGTTCAGATACACTATCAATCTTCCTATAGTCAGACGCTTCTCTGCTTATGGATTCAATCTGTCTATTGCCATAGGTATCAAAAAACAACAAATAGCTATATGGATGTCTCGGATACCACTCAGGATACCCATATTCGGCTATTGTCACAAAGTGATCCTTTGATGCAAAAAAAGTACGTCCATTCAAATGAAATCTATACATTCCGTCTTCAGACTCTCCGTCCACGTCTACATCGCAGCCTTTTGTTATTGTTACTTCATGCAAACCCGAACCGTCTATCACAGTAAAGTCGTCTTTTGCACGCATAGTTACAGCAATATCTTTAAAAACGCGCTCAAGCTTTGTACCTACTGCCCTTCTTGTTGTCTTTTCACCACACAAAGCACAAGTTGAAGTCTCAGTTCCGTCTTCATCGAAAGTAGCATTATTATCATAAACATATTCACTGGGTTCATGAGTTTTGGCAGAAATCGCTGAAATAAAATAATCTCCGCACTCGCATGAAAATTTAACTACTCCGCCAACTCCGCAAGAAGGTTCTGTAACAATCTCCTTATTATATTTATGAACATGCTTCTCAGTTTCTTCTTTTATCTCAACTTTCTCTTTTACATTGCCACATCCTACCAAACAAAGGAAAGAAAAAGCGATTATTAGTATTCTTTTCATTTAACCCCCTAATATACCTGAAAATCTGTGAGAGAACGATACTTAGTAGGTTCATAGGGGCTATATCTATAGTAGAATCCACCATTCTCTATAGCCGAATCCAACTTGTCCAATTCTACAACGCATTCATAGTTTAAGTTGTCAAAATCATCAAAAAGGAAGAACGGGACATATTCTTTTCCTTCTTCTGTCCAAGCACAGTTATAAAGGAGGACACTAGTATCATTGTGTGTATAGACAACAAGTTCATACTTCTCATTTTCATACCAGAAATCTCTCCATGCTTTAATATCCGGATATCGATCAATCAAAGATAAATCGTCTATGTTTCTAAAGTCCACCGCGTTTCTTGAAATCATTGCATCAGAATAAATGTAAGCATCCCCATAGTCAAAGTGTAATTTATACCATCCCGGTTCTAAGTAGGCTGTGACAGTGTATTCTTCGCCGGGTTCCACACCGCCAACACAATCATACCCATCTTCGTTACATCTTAGATAGATAAGTTCCTCTCTTCTGGCAATCATTGTTGTAGGTTCCATATCCGTGGAATAATTCACGAATCGACTGTTCTTGGCTATTCTTTCATCTTCTTTACCGCAATACTTACAAATAGCAGTCTCCGTTCCATCAGTTGTGTGAGTAGCGTTATGATTATATTCATAACGGCCGAAAGAATGCTCTACTGAAGCAATTGCCACATCATACGTAGCACCACAGGCGCATGTAAAAGTTCTGATACCATCTTCAGCGCAAGTAGGTTCTTTAGTTATAGTTTCTACATATTCATGGACATGTTCTTTTACTTGTCCGCATCCGGACAAAAGAATAACCGCTATAAGCGGCAAGAATATTTTAACTTTTTTCATTTAATTCCCCATTCCTATCTCAATTTAGTACTTTAACCCAATAAATATATACCATTTTTAGGGAATTATTTCAACAAAAAAGTGCTAAAATCCGAAGATTTTAGCACTTTTAAGAAACTATGCTCTAAAATATTAAGCGTTTACAATCTTTCCGAAGTCGGGCTTAAGTGAAGCGCCGCCGATAAGTCCACCGTCAATGTTGGGCTTAGAAAGAAGTTCAGCTGCATTTGAAGCGTTCATAGAACCGCCATACTGGATGCGAACAGCTTCTGCTGTAGGAGCATCATACATTTCAGCGATTGTTTCACGAATCATCTTACATACTTCTTCAGCCTGATCGGCTGTAGCTGTTTCGCCTGTTCCGATAGCCCAGATGGGTTCGTATGCGATAACAAGGTTCTTTACCTGGTCAGCTGTAACGTCTGTAAGGTCCCATTTGATCTGTCTCTTAATCCATTCAGCATATGTGCCTGCTTTACGAAGAGCAAGTGACTCACCGCAGCAAAGAATGGGCTTAAGGCCTGAAGCAAATGCCTTCTTAACCTTAGCATTGATAAGGATATCGTTTTCTCCGAAGATATCTCTTCTTTCAGAGTGTCCGATGATGATATATTCAACGCCTGCTTCTTTAAGCATGGGAGCTGAAATTTCACCTGTGAAAGCACCTTTGTCTTCAATGTAGAAGTTTTCAGCACCAACGTGTACGTTTGTGCCCTTAACTGCTTCTGCAACAGTTGTGATATCGATAGCGGGTACGCAGTAAACTACGTCAACCGCATCATTAACTACTAAATCCTTTAATGTTGCACAGAGTGCCTTAGCTTCTGAAGGAGTCATGTTCATCTTCCAGTTGCCGGCAATAATACGTCTTCTTGACATATCTTTATCTCCTTTATGATTATTATTTGTTGTCTGCAGCGTAAACACCGGGTAATTCCTTACCTTCAAGGAATTCAAGTGAAGCACCGCCGCCTGTTGAAATGTGGCTCATCTTGTCGCCAAGACCCATCTGGTTAACAGCAGCTGCTGAGTCACCGCCACCGATGATTGTTGTAGCTGAAGAATCAGCCAATGCTTTAGCTACTGATAAAGTACCTTTAGCAAGAACAGGGTTTTCGAATACACCCATAGGTCCGTTCCAAACTACTGTCTTTGCTGCCTTAACAGCGTCAGCGTAAAGCTCTGCTGTCTTAGGTCCGATATCAAGACCTTCCTTGTCAGCAGGAATAGCGTCTGAAGATACAACAGAAACTTCGATAGAAGGATTGTCGATAGGATCAGGGAAACCTGCAGCTACGGTTGTATCAACGGGAAGAAGAAGCTTCTTACCAAGCTTTTCAGCCTTAGCCATCATTTCCTTACAATAATCAATCTTTTCATCATCAACAAGTGACTTACCGATTTCATAGCCCTTTGCCTTTAAGAAGGTAAATGCCATACCGCCACCGATGATAAGTGTATCAGCCTTTTCAAGAAGGTTATCAATAACCTTAAGCTTATCAGCAACCTTAGCGCCGCCAAGAATAGCTACGAAAGGACGAACAGGATTTTCAACCGCATTTCCGAGGAAATCGATTTCTTTCTGCATAAGGTAACCAACTGCACAGTTACCGCCCTTAGCTCTTACAAAATCTGTAACAACAGATACTGATGCGTGTGCACGGTGTGAAGAACCGAATGCATCACATACATAGTCATCGCAAAGTGCAGCAAGTTCTTCTGCAAACTTCTTGCCTGCCTTTTCGGGCTTTGTTTCTTCTTCCATACGGAAACGAGTATTCTGAAGTAATACTACATCTCCTTCTTTCATAGCTTCTACAGCCTTTGTAGCTGCATCGCCTGTTACGTTGTAGTCAGATACGAAAACAACTTCCTTACCAAGCTTAGCTGAAAGAGCCTTTGCAACAGGTGCAAGAGATTCTTTTTCGTTGGGTCCTTCTTTAACCTTACCAAGGTGTGAGCAAAGGATAACCTTGCCACCGTCGGCAATCAACTTCTTAATTGTGGGAAGTGCTGCTACGATACGAGTTTCGTCTGTGATTTCACCATTCTTTAAAGGAACGTTAAAGTCGCAACGAACAAGCACTCTCTTTCCCTTAGCAGAAAAATCATCAACTGATTTCTTATTTAATGCCATTTTTTCATCCTCCGGATTATTTTAATAATAAAAAAATGGGCCCGGCCCTTTAAGACCGGACCCAATTCAAGGTCTTTAAGTTAAACTCAAATTACTTTAATTCTGAGAAGTACTTAATTGTACGAACCATCTGTGAAGTATATGAGTTTTCGTTGTCGTACCATGAAACAACCTGTACAAGATTGTCAGCGCCAACCATTGTCTGAGTTGCATCGAAGATTGAACCATATGTTGATCCAACGATATCGCTTGAAACGATTTCATCTTCGTTGTAACCGAATGATTCTGTAGCAGCTGCCTTCATTGCTGCGTTGATTTCTTCCTTTGTTACAGACTTTTCAACTGTAGCAACAAGGATTGTTGTTGAACCTGTAGGTGTAGGAACACGCTGAGCAGATCCGATAAGCTTTCCGTTAAGTTCAGGAATAACAAGGCCGATTGCCTTAGCTGCACCTGTTGAGTTGGGAACGATGTTGATAGCACCTGCACGAGATCTTCTTAAGTCACCCTTTCTCTGAGGACCATCAAGGATCATCTGGTCACCTGTGTAAGCGTGAATTGTGCTCATGATACCTGACTTGATACCTGCAAGATCGTTAAGAGCCTTAGCCATAGGAGCTAAGCAGTTTGTTGTACATGAAGCTGCAGAAATGATTGTATCTTCGGGCTTCAATGTCTTGTGGTTTACATTGTAAACAATTGTAGGAAGATCGTTACCTGCGGGAGCAGAAATAACTACCTTTCTTGCACCTGCATTGATGTGAGCCTGTGCCTTATCCTTTGATGTATAGAAACCTGTACATTCAAGAACAACGTCAACCTTTAATTCTCCCCAAGGAAGGTTGTTAGCATCAGCTTCTTTATAGATTGTGATTGTCTTGCCGTCAACTGTGATGTTGTCTTCACCAGCTTCTACCTTGTGATTCTTAGCGTAGTTACCCTGTGATGAGTCATACTTTAAAAGATGAGCTAACATCTTGGGAGAGGTTAAGTCGTTGATTGCTACAACTTCGTAACCTTCTGCACCAAACATCTGTCTGAATGCAAGACGACCGATACGGCCGAAACCATTAATTGCTACTCTTACTGCCATTTTAATTTCCTCCTAGAAATTGTAATTTATTTTGTTTTGACACATCCCTTTTCCATAAACGATTGTCAAAATTTTGTCAGCGCCATTATTTTATAGTATTTATGGTGCAAATTCAATACTTTACTTCTAAAAATATTGTAAAATGAGCGCTTTTACCAAAAAGACGTTGATGATATAATTCTTTTTGTAAATAATTTGCGCCAAAAAGTGCAAATCAACCCACCATTTCAGTAAATAACATAAATTGATTAACGAAAGGATAACAAATGGCAATTTTAGCAGACCAGCACGTTCACACAAACCACAGTTTTGATTCAAAAACTTCTATGGAAGCACAGGTTCTTTCAGCAATTGATAAGGGGCTTAAGCATATTTGCTTTACAGACCACAACGATTTTGATTACCCTGTAAGCGAAGAATTCCCCGAAGGCGCATGGGAGCTAAATACAGACTCCTATCTTTATGAACTTTTAAGCTTGAGAGAAAAATACAAAGACAAAATTCAAATCGGTTTCGGAATTGAAATCGGATTACAGGAATCATGTTTTAAAAAGAACGCGGTTTTGGCAAGAGCTCATGAATATGATTTTGTAATCGGTTCCATCCATTTGGTTAATCACATAGATACTTACGATCCTAAATTCTATGAAGGAAGAACCGTTGACGAGGCTATAAAAGAATACTATGAAACCATGATTAAAAACATCAAACAGTTTAATAACTTTGATGTTTTGGGTCACCTTGATTACATAAACAGAAAGCTTCCGGGAGGTGAAGGTGCTTACGACTTTAGTAAGTACACAGACTATACCGATGAAGTATTCGATATTTTACTTGAAAATGAAAAGGGAATCGAAATAAACACATCGGCAGTTAAAAAATACGGATTTAAAAATCCAAATCCCTGTATAGACCTTGTAAAACGCTATAAGGAAAAAGGCGGAGAAATAATCACCATAGGTTCAGATGCCCATGTTCCGGAAAACATAGCCGGCAGATTTGATGTGGCTGAAGAAATCTTAAAAGCCTGCGGATTTAAATACATAAGCGTCTTTAAAGACAGAGTTGCAACATACGAAAAGTTATAATAAAAAAGCCCAAGGTTTTTTCCTTGGGCTTTTACTAAATTCTCATGCTTCTTAAATACTCAACTTTTTCTTTTAAAACTTTTGCTAAATATTCAATCTCTTCTTCGGTATTATAAGGGCTTAAAGAAAGTCTTATGCTACTTCTCACATCTTCTTCGCTGTTTCCCATTGCCAAAAGAACATGGGATGGCTCATCCAAGCTTTGTACGCAGGCTGCCCCCGATGAAGCGCATATTCCTTCCATATCAAGATGTATTAACAAAGTGGAGCCTTCAACGCCCTTAAAACAGATGTTTAAAACTCCTATTCCGCTTGCATTTTTAATGCCGTTAACTTTAATATCGGGAATGTTTTCCGTTAGTTTCTTTTTTAGCAAATCATAAAGAAAATCTACTTTATTTCTGTTTTCTTCCAAGTGTTCATAAGCGATTTTTGCGGCTTCACCCATTGCTGCGATTGCAGCGTTATTTTCAGTCCCTGCTCTTAAGCCTCTCTCCTGGCTTCCGCCGTGAACGAAAGGATTAATTCTAACGCCGTTTTTTACATATAAAAATCCTACGCCTTTGGGGCCGTTAAACTTATGGGCGCTTGCGCTTAGTAAATCAATATTTTTAAGCTTATCCTTAAAAGAAAGCTTTCCGTAGGCCTGAACCGCATCGGTGTGAAAGTAAATGTCTCTTTCTTTACAATACTTACCTATTTCTTCGATTGGCTGATAAACTCCTGTTTCATTGTTTACGCTCATAACAGAAACTAAAACCGTATCTTCTCTTATTGCATTCTTAATGCTTTCAAAGCTTACAATCCCGTTTTCATCAGGTCTAACAACCGTCACCATAAATCCGTTTTCTTTTAAGTACTTAGCACTTTCCAAAATTGCATGGTGCTCAATGGCTGTAGTGACAAAATGTCTTCCCTTATCCTTATTTGCTTCCATAATTCCGATTAAAGCAAGATTGTCGGCTTCGGAGCCTGAGCCTGTAAAGATTATCTCTTTATCATATGAGCCAAGAGTCTCTGCAATTTTATGGCGGGCGTTATTGATAATACACTTAGACTCAACTCCCGCTTTATATGCTCCCTGAGCATTTGCATAGTTGTTTTTAAGGGTATCTATATAGACTTTTAAAACATCGTCGTTAATTTTTGTTGTGGCCGCATTGTCGGCATATACGTTTAATTTCATAACTAAAATAATAACAAAAGACATTCCCCTCATCAAGGGAATGTCTTTATTTATCTTATCCTCTGGGATGTGCTTTGTTGTAAACGTCTCTTATTCTTGAGTGATTGAGATTAGCGTAAACCTGCGTGGTGGAAATATCTGAATGACCAAGCATTTCCTGAACACTTCTTAAGTCAGCTCCGTTTTCAACCAAGTGAGCAGCGAAGGAATGTCTCAATGTGTGAGGTGTTATATCCGCCTCAATGCCGGCTTTCTTTGTGTAATACTTTATCAATTTCCAAAATCCCTGTCTGGACATTGGCTGTCCCGAACAATTTACAAAAAGGATATCGGAATTTTTATCTTCAAGCATTGTGTCTCTTGATTCGTCAAAATACTTTTGCATTGCGGCCTTAGCTTCGTGTCCGAAAGGAATAACTCTTTCTTTGTTTGCATCGTGGCATACGATAAAGCCCATCTGCATGTTAACGTCTTTAACATTTAAAGAAATTAGTTCGGATACTCTTATGCCTGTTGCATACAAAAGTTCAAGCATTGCCTTATCTCTTATATCCTTAGGATTATTTCCCTTAGGCTGCTCTAAGAGGCTTACGACTTCTTTTGTAGTCATAATCTCAGGAATTCTCTTTTCAACCTTTGGAGCCTTAAGTCCGTCGGAAACATCAACTTTAACCTTTCCTTCTTTGTAAAGGTAATGGTAGAAAGTTTTAATGCAGGCAATGTTTCTTGAAATGGTGGCTGCAGAAAACTTGTTATCCTGTAAATATGTGATGTAAGAATTTAAATCCTTGGAAGTAATTTTCGAAGGATCCGAAATTCCCTGTTCACTCATATAGCGCTCTACCTTTGCAAGGTCACGCCGGTAAGATAACTCTGTGTTTAAGGACATCTTTTTAACATTATGTAAATACGTAATAAAAGAATTAATTTCTTTTTCCATTAATGATTTTATCCTCTTTAAACTAAGTTCTGTTAACCATTTTTTTGTCTGTAAGACATATTATAATGGACAACTATTAATAAATCAAATGTTAAAAATGCCTATTTTAAGCCGTTTTTCTCTCATTTATATTCAAAGCACTATATCTGTATTTCTTATGTGAACCTATGCACTAAATCTTGAAAAAAAATTTTTTAAAAAATTTAAAAACCTGCGCCATGTAGTTTACATAACGCAGGTTTCCGTAATATTTTTATGACAACTTAATTTATATTGGTAAATTTTACTGAAGCTCCTTTAAGAACTCCTCGATTCTGCCAAGACCCTTTTCAATCTGTCCTATGCTGATGGCATATGAAAGACGGATGTGATTCGGGAATCCAAAGTCTGCACAGGGAATAACCGCAACAGCGTAGTCGTTTAACAAGCACTGTGCAAGTTTTGATGCAGATCCTAATTTTTCACCTTTATAAGAAAGCTCTACAGCCTTACTCATATCGATAAATACATAGAAGGCACCCTGAGGCTTTGAAACATCAACATAAGGCATAGCCTTTACTCTGTCATACATATAGGCTCTTCTTCTGTCGAATTCTTTCTTCATCTTTTCAACGTCATCCTGGGGGCCGTTTAAAGCTTCGCAGGAAGCAAACTGAGCGATTGAGTTAGGGTTGGATGTAAGGTGAGACTGCATAGCTGACATAAGCTTTGCAATTTCAACGCTTGAACCTGTATAACCGATTCTCCATCCTGTCATTGCGTATGACTTTGAAAGACCGGAACATGTAATTGTTCTTTTATAAATCTCATCGTTTAAAGAAGCGATACTTACATGCTTTTCATTTCCGTAGATAAGGTTTTCATACATTTCATCGGAAATAACGTAAAAGTCATGCTTGATTGCAACATCGGCGATTGCCTGAAGTTCTTTCTTTGAATAAACCATACCCGTGGGGTTGTTGGGTGAATTTAAAACCAAAGCCTTGGTCTTATCTGTTACTGCTTCTTCAAGCTGCTTTGCTGTAATCTTATATCCGTTTTCTTTTGTACCAAATACAAATACAGGAACACCGCCTGAAAGCTTAACCATTTCAGGGTAGCTTAACCAATATGGAGCGGGAATAATAACTTCATCGCCTTCATTGATGATTGCATTGAATATATTTGTAAGGGCGTGCTTACCGCCGTTTGAAACCACTATCTGTTCGGGAGCATAATCAAGTCCGTTAAAATCTCTGAACTTTTTGCTGATGGCTGCTTTTAATTCATTTGTTCCTGATGCCGGTGTGTATTTTGTAAATCCTGTTTCGATAGCTTTGATTGCTGCATCGCAAATATTCTTAGGTGTGTTAAAATCAGGCTCTCCTGCGCCAAATCCAACCACATCAACACCGCTTTTCTTTAATTCCTTTGCTTTTGCTGTAATTGCAAGAGTTGATGACGGCTTTACATCCATAGCCTTTTGAGATAACGAAAGTGACATGTCTTCCTCCAAAATGCATTTTTACTGAGTTTTTTTAATTTTATCGTGACGGTTTTATTGTGTCAATACATTTTAGGATAATTGTATACAATTATCCAATGAGCGTTTTTTATCATTATTTTTTTGTTAAAGGTTACCATTTAGGCATAGAAAAACCCCGTCCAAAAGGACGAGGTTTTATTTTACAATCTGCTCTCTGAACAGGTTAAATAAATTATTTGATAATACTTAGATACTTCTTTTAATAAGCGCTTCGCTTCTTCCACCTTTTTATCATCAAGATTTACAAATGGATCGTCTAACACAAGCATCGGCTTCTCTCCTTCATACATGGCATCAGCCACTGCAAGACGCATGCAAAAGCCTATTAAATCTTTGTAGCCTAAGCTAAGAAAGCCTGTGTTTCTTTGCATTCCCTTCTCTTCTTTTGTGATAATCATATTTGCATCAATATGAAAGCTTTTTGCATCTTCTTTTGTTAAGAAGGAATAATACTTTATAAATCCCTTAAGCAAAGGCTCCATATACTTTTGGGTAAGAGTTTCTTTGGCCTTTGATAAGTAGTCTGAAGCAACCTGAACTAAAGACAGTTTATTTGTCTTTTCTTCTATCTCGTTTGAAAGGTTTGATAACTCTTCCGAATCTTCCTGCATCTCTTCAAACTTTTGCTCGTAGTCATCGTATGTGCGACTATCCGTAGAAAGAACGCTTCTTAATTCTTCCAAGGTTTCATTTAAAGCTCTTTCTTTTTCATGAATCTCATCAAAGGTCATCATGGATTCATTATTTAAAGTCTCATTGATTTTTGAAATATCGTTTTCTTCGGAAAATTCATTTAATCTTTTCTTTGCATCTTCCAAAATTGCACATACACCGTCATATTCCGTTACCACGTCATAAACGTCAGCTACGGTTTTTGAAATGTCGATTCCGGGCTCTATTGAATAGCTTAAAAGGGCTGTAACAAGGTCATTTTTAATGCTTTCTTTATTTGCCTTTGCTCTTACAAATGAATCACTCTTTTGCTTTAAGGATTCATAGTGCTTTGTCTTTCCCTTTAAATCGGCAAGCTTTTCAGTAAGCTCATCTTCTTTTGAGTATACATTATATTCAGAAAGAAACTCTTTGATTGAATCCAGCGCATATCCTGCATCTTCATTTCCTTTGACTTTATCAAACTGCTTCTTTCTATCGTATAAAGTCTTGTATTCATAGATGCTTCGGGATAGATTTTGAAGGTCAAAGGTAACTCTTTCTTCGTCAAAGGGCATGTCAAATTTAGCCAGGAAATTAGACACATACTCTTTGTTTTCATCAATCTTTTCGTATAGCTCATTAAGCCTTTCACTTGCTTTAATAAGGGAAGGATCTTTTTTAATTTTGTTCTTTTGGTTAACAAATAAAAGTACTCCCAGAATTAAAAGCACCAATGCCAAAAAGAAACCGATGTATGAAAGCACAGCCGGAACCGGTAAGCTTTTAATAAAGAAAGAAGCAAATGCAAATACTAATGAAAGCAAAAGAGACACGCTTCCCAAAATACTAAAGCCGCCTTTTGATTTAGCGCCCTCATCAAGCTTACTTTCAAGCACTGCGCTCTCACTAACATACTTATTTAATAAAGTAGCGTCTTCCATGCATCTGTTTAACTCATTCTCTGCATTTGAAGGTGAATTAAAGACTTCGTTAAAGCTATCAAGAGTTTCTTTTTCTTCTTCATTAAGAGCATACTTTGCATAGAGAGCCTTGTTATTTGAAAGTTCTCTTGCCTTTAAAAGATATTCATCTATTTTAGATTCACTAGGGACCTCATCTTTAAACATTTCAAGGAGGTTAGAGTAAATCATGGTTTCAGCATCAGACAAAGTGGTATCTTTAATTACCGCATCGGCTTCTTTTATCTTGTCACAGGCTTCTTCCCAGGACTTACACTCACTCATGCTTGGAACATTTCCCTTAAAGAATGCTCTTCTTTCCTGCCTTTGGTTTTCTTTTATGCTTATTTCTTCAAGCAATTTATCGTATGTTTTCTTTATGTTTAAGCATTTTTCATACTCAGAAACCGCTGCTTTTTGAGTGGATAGGAAGTTTAACTTATCTTTCGTTTCATTAAGCTTTTCTTTGTTTTGAGACATTCTTTCTTCAATATCTCTTAAAGCATCTTCCACACCGCGGGAAGCTAAGATTTTGCTCTTTAACAAAGACTGCTTTTCTTTAAGCTTATATATTTCACCGGTTTTTCTGGTCTTTGAATAAGCATTTAAAGCATCCTTTAAATTTTCCTGAGCATTGGCATATTTATTTAAATCGATACTGTCTGTAATGTTTCCAAGCTTAGCGTTAATATCATCTGTAACCGATGTGTTGGAAGAATCGTTTTGGCTTATATAAATAGTCTTCATAAAGGATTCGGCATTTATTAAAAACAGTTCTTCACCGATATTTGCGCTAAAATCTTTTGATACAAGATTTGTGGCTAAATCTCTTAATTCAAAGAAGTCTTCATTAGCCTTTGCGCCAAAGAAACGGCTAAGCACATACTTTTTACCGGCAGTTTCAAAGGTAACGCTTCCACCGAAGGAGCCTCCCTGCCAGGGAGCAAAGCGCTTTCTTTCATTGGACAATTCGTCCTTTTTTCCTTCACCGTTAAGGCCGTAAAACATGGCTCTTAGGAAGGTTGCAAGTGTACTTTTGCCCCAGCCGTTTTCTTTTATGGTGATGTTTAAGTCATTGTTAAAGTCTATGTCCTCAGAACTTAACACACCAAAGTTTTCTATGTGACACGAAATAAGTCTCATAATGTGGTCTTACCTCCCATCAATGCATTAAGTCCGATTTTGATTACCTCTCCCTTTTCTTCTTCTGATATTTCATCTGAAGATAAAACCTGTCGCACAAACTCACCCTTCAAAGATTTATCAAGCATATAATCCTTAGGGTCTACGTATATTTCGGTCTTATCGTATACTTTCACAAAATAATAGTCGCTCTCTACGGTATGACGAATAAACTCTGTGTCTTTTTCAAAATCAACATCTACTTTTCCTGTAAGAACAATCTTTACAAGATCTTTTGAAGAAATGTTTTCTTTCTTTAGTTCACTTTTAACCTTTTCGATTACGGAAAGTGTTCCGTCAAAGGAACTTACATCCACGTTTACTTCAAACAAATGCCTTTTTGCAAAGGGAACAAAGGTATCTGTAACAGTACCTTTTTCTTCATCGATATCAAGCACAACAAAGCCATGCTCACCGGTTTCATCAAAGCCTCTACCCTCTAAGCATCCGCAGTAGCAGGCCTTTCCGAGAGCATCAAGCTCCCATGATTTATATGCATGCACATGGCCAAGAGCAAGGTAATTTATGCCCTTGTTTTTTAATGCTCTTACATTAATGGTCTCTGTTTTTTCGACACAAACCGTGTCCGTATCCTGCCCGTGAAGCAACACAATATTCACTTTTGATGGGTCGGGAGAAAAAATGTTAATGACGTTGGCGCTGTTGTTTTCATTAAACTCAACACCGTAAAGCCTTACCTTATCTTCTTTGTCAAGAGAATAGCTTGTCCAAGAGTCATTAAACAAATAAAGATTATCGGGGCGCTCATCCAAAATATCTATGGCTGTATTTTCGTCATGATTGCCCCTTAAATAGTAAAAAGAAATGTCGGGATTGTTTATTAAAAGACTTCTGAAAGTATTTCTTGAAAGGGCGGAGGTGTTTCTTGTATCAAACAAGTCCCCCGCTATCAAAATGGCACTTACATCGTTTTCTTTAGCATAGGAAACCAAGGAAACAAAGGCATTAAGAATTTCGCCTCTGCGTTCTTTTGCCTTATCTTTAGGTAAATTGGCACTAAGTTTCGAATCAAGATGAATGTCCCCGGTATGAATTACTCTCATAAAAACCCCGCTTTACTTATATTTTAATTTCCGTCCACTTTCCTTTAGAAAACCTTATAGATCCAAAGATGAATCTTGAAAGCTGATCTGCCACAACTCCCAACCAGACTCCGATAATACCAAAGCCGAGTGCATATCCTCCAAGATATGAAAAGAGAGTTCTTATTATGGTTACGCTGATTATTGATGCAACTGCGGTATAGGCTGTATCGCCTGCGCCCCTTAAACATCCCATGTATATAACCTGAGAAATCTGAAGCACCACAACAAACACAATAACTCTCATAATGTTTACGCCTATGTTAACGATGTACTCATCAGAAAAGAAAGCGCTCATCATAAGCCTTGCACCAAAGAAATAGATAACTGCCAAAGCTGCCGCGATTACACCGCCCACTGCTCTGCAGGTTCTTCCGTATTCCTTGGCAAGGTCTTTATTCTTTTCGCCAAGGCTCTTTCCTATTAATGCAACAGCCGTAACCTGTAAGCCGTCACCAAAGGCAAAGGAAAGACCCATAATGTTCATGCCAACCTGATGGGCAGCCATTTCATAGGTACCCATGTCCGCAGCCATTATGGCAGTTGCCATAAATCCGACACGCATTAAAACCTGTTCAAAGAAAACGGAGTATCCGACTTTAATTATTGAAATCAGTGACTCGATGCTTGGTTTAATCTTTTCTTTGATAATATAAGGAATGCTTACAAAGCAATCTTTTTCAAACAATGAAGCTATGCTCATAAAGCAAGCAACTACGGTACCCAAAACTGTTGCCAAAGCGGCGCCCACAATACCAAGGGCCGGGAAGCCCAAATGTCCGCCTATCAAAAGATAGTTAAAGATAATGTTTATGGTTCCGGAAGTTACGTTTGTACGCATTGTGATCTTTGTGTTGCCCGCTCCTCTTTGAGCTGAGTTTACGCCCATCTGAATGCAGTCAAAGATCATACCGCCCATGATTATTCTAAAGTAGGTAACGGCGTCTGCATGAGTGTCTGCATTAGAACCGCAGAACTTAATTATGCCGCTTGCCCCTGCCACCAATACTATACTTAAAACTACCGCAAGAATAATTATTAAAATAAGGGAGGTAAGCATAATGGCGTTTGCCGCTTTTTTATTCTTTTCTCCTCTTCTTCTTGCAACAAGGGCGGATACCGCAACGTTAATGGCAAAGAAAGCTGCAAGCCCCATGAATTTAGGCTGAGTGGTAAGGCCTACCGCCGCTACTGAATTTGGCCCCAAAGAACTTACCATATAAGAATCGATAAGGCCTGCGAAGGCTCTGAAAAATGACTCGACTACTGCAGGCCAAGCCATTCTTAATACATTTTTTAGCGTGTTTTCATTCTCGTTTGTATTCATAATAACCTCTATCGAATTATAGCATAAAAAGAGGTAATATAAACTCAGATAAGCTCACATTTGCAAAAAATTCCATAATTACTTCAAATGTTTCATTGTATGCTTTTTTCATTTAAAATATAGTTAATTATGAAATATCTTAATTGGAGGATTACATGAATAAAGAAAACGAACTCTGGCTTAATGAAACTCTAAAAAAAGCCATGGATAAAATAAGCAAAGTCGCTGACAGAAGTTACGGGAAAGTCCCCTACACTACCGTTAACGGACGCTTTGATGACAAATCCGCTACCGATAACCCCGGTGATATCAACTGGTGGACCAACGGTTTCTACGGCGGTATCTTGTGGCTTATGTATCACGAAACCAAAGATGAAAAATATAAAAAGATGGCAAAAGAAATTGCCGACAAAATAAGCGTATGTTTTGATAGATACTATAATCTTGACCATGACATGGGCTTTTTGTGGCTCCCTACAGATGTAGCGGACTATAAAGAAACAGGCTCTGAAGTCGGGAGAAGGCGCGGTCTTCATGCGGCAAACATCTTGGCCGGACGTTTTAACCCTGTTGCAAATTATATAAGAGCATGGAATGACGGTGTGGGAAAAGAAAACGGCCCCACTTCTAACGTAGGCTGGTGCATAATAGACTGCTTAATGAATCTTCCGCTTTTATACTGGGCATCTGAAGAAACAGGGGATCCAAGATTTAAGTATGTGGCAATGAAGCATGCTGATATGGCACTTAAAAACTTTTTAAGAGAAGATGGTTCCGTTAATCATATTGTTGAATTAAACCCCAATACCGGAGAATTTGTTCAAAGTTTCGGCGGTCAGGGCTATGGACATGGTTCTTCCTGGACAAGAGGCCAGTCCTGGGCTTTATACGGTTTCTTGTTTAGCTACTTACATACAAAAGAAGAAAGATATCTTGAGGCTTCAAAAAAAGTTGCCAAGTATTTTTGTGATAATATTCCCGAAAACGGGCTTATTCCCGTTGACTTTAGACAGCCTAAAGAACCTGCCTATGAAGATTCAACCGCTGCGGCAATTGCTTCCTGCGGTTTAATCGAACTTGCAAAAATAACCGAAGGAAAAGAAAAAGAACTTTATACAGAAAGTGCCTTAAAGATGTTAAAGGCTTTAACGGATAACCGCTGTGACTTTTCTTTGGATACCGATAATATCGTTAACTACTGCACCGCTTCCTATCATGACAGTAAGCACCATTTTGCAATAATCTACGGAGATTATTATTATTTGGAAGCATTGCTTAAATTAAAAGGAAACGAACTCTTCATTTGGTAAGGAGATATCATGGCATTTACATTTACATCTGATAAAAACTTAAGCCCCTACACAGGACTCACCAGAGAATCCTGGATAGAGGCAGGAATATATTTACTTGAGGGCTGTTTTAACAACATACCTTCTTTTGAGCATCCCGTTGTACTCCCTAGAAAAGATACAAAGGTTACCTATCCTCACTTGGATGCCCCTGAAAGCGAGCAGGCTCAGCAAAGACTTGCGGAAATATTTGAAGGCCTCACACGTACCTTCTTTATCGCTTCCGTTATCATTCACGAGCGTCCTGACCTTACAATAAACAACATTAAACTTAGGGATTATTACAAGAAGCACGTTTTAAGAGTGGTTGACCCTAAGGATGAATTGTTTGTTGGAAGCTATGAATCTTTAAAAAAACTTACAGGCACAAGCGACCCTACAAGACCTTATCAGCAGACGGTTGAAACCTGCGCTTTGGTAATCGGTCTTTGGCTTTCAAAAGAAGAAATCTGGGATACATACACTAAGGAAGAAAAAGATTTAATCGCAAGCTTTTTAAACGGCTTTGCAAATGCTTCTACCGTTCCTCAAAACTGGCGTCTTTTCAATATGCTTGATTTAGCCTTCTTACATATGAACGGCTATGAAATAGATAAAAGCATAATGACAGACCATGCCACCGAAATCTTAAACTACTATGTTGGTGACGGCTGGTACAGAGACGGTCAGTGCTTTGACTACTACTCCTGTTGGGCATTTAATATGTATGCTCCTTTATGGAACATCTGGTACGGATACGAAAATCTTCCATATATTGCAAAGAAGTTTGAAAAGCATTCTAACGCGCTTATGAAAACATATTGTGACTTCTTTGATAAAGACGGCTTTACAAATATGTGGGGAAGATCAAATATCTATAGATTTGCATCAACCAGCGCTTTTGCGGGAAACCTTCTTTTGGAAAACTCACATGTGGATCCCGGTCTTGCAAGAAGAATTGCTTCAGGCTCCTTGCTTCAGTTTTTAGAAAGAGACGATTTCCTTTATAAAGGAGTTCCCACCCTTGGCTTTTACGGAGAATTTAAGCCTTTGGTACAAGGATATTCCTGTGCGGAATCTCCTTATTGGATTGGAAAAGCCTTCATGTTTCTTCATTTTGGAAAGGACCATCCTTTCTGGAGTGAAAAAGAAAATAACGGAACCTGGGATAAGCTATCTAAAAGTGCTGTAAAAGAAACCACTTTGGACGGCCCAGCTCTTTGCTTTACAAATCACGCAGCAAATGGTGAAACCATTTTAAGAACAGGTAAAATAAGAAAAGCTAAAAATGATCTTCACGGAATGTGGAACTATTCAAAGCTTAGCTATAACACTAAGTTTCCTTGGGAATCAACTCCTTTAATGGACAAAGAAACCGGTCTTAAAACAGGGGACGTGGAATCTGAAGCTTACGTTATTAAAGATATAACCACAGACAGACTTCTTTACGGAAACACCACATTCTGGTGCGGTGAAAAAGATGAAGTTTTATATCGAAGATTGTTCTTTGATTTTGAAATGGAAAATGAAAACCATTGGAATCAGGCCATTAACCTTGCAGACTTCCCTGTTTCAAAGGGAATAATGAGAGTTGACAGATTAAGGCTTTATAGAAAGCCCGTTATTGTGACTCTTGGTTCATATGGTTTTCCCGATAACGAAACCACCGTTAAGGTTTTGGAAAAAGGCAAAGCAAAAGCAATTGTATTAAAAGGAAAAGATGCTACCGGCACCACAAAGCAGCTTGCCATGACAATTTATGACGGCTTTGATGAAATAAACATTACCCACTCTAAAGGCTCAAATCCTGACAGCGAAAACTCAATTGTGGTATATGCTACCGCAAAAAGAGATAATATGTATGATGCTAAAGCGCCTTATGTATTGATTTCTCAGGTAATAACTTCAGAATCCGATGAAGATTTTAAAGAATCAGAAATCTTTACAATTGATGAAATTACCTATGAGGATGAATTTAAAACAGGCTCCTACGGTAATGTGATAATTAAATTAAACACAGGCGACGTTAAAGAAATTAACTATTCTAAAATCGAAAGAAACCTTTCTTTATAAGAAAAAGCCAAACAAAAAGCCCTGCTTTTGCAGGGCTTTTACTATTTTAAAAATCCGTTTACTATTTGCTCTTCTGCTTCCTGTTCGCTAAGGCCTAAGGTCATAAGCTTTATAATCTGCTCTCCCGCTATTTTACCGATTGCGGCTTCATGGATTAAAGAAGCTTCCACGTTTGATGCAATAAGCTTAGGAACGGCCGTAACTACAGCTTCATCCATAATAATGGCATCGCACTCAGAATGTCCGCTGCATTCTGCATTTCCGTTTATACAGGAAACAAATTCCTGTTTTGATTTACCCTTTGCAACAGACCTTGAAGCCACATTTGCACTTGAGTTCTTTCCGTTTAAGTCTACATTAAACTCGGTTCTTGCATATTGCTCTTCATGAGTTAAAAGCTTTTCATGAATAATAAGTGTGGCATCATCCGAAAGGGTGCCGTTCGTGATTCGATTGGTTGAATCGATTCCCTTGATTTGGGTGGTTTCCATTTCAAGGTAGGCGCCTTCCTTTAAATCAAAGTTAGTGGTGGGGTCCATAACGTTTGTGCCTCTTCCGTCGGCCTCTCCATAATGCTTTTCCACATACTTAACCTTTGCGTTTTTGTCTAAATGGAAGGAATGAATTCCAACATGGGAAGATTCCTGGTCTCCGCAATTGTGAATACCGCAACCTGCAACGATTAACACATCGGCATTTTCTCCAACATAGAAATCATTGTAGACTACATCCTTTAAGCCTGACTCACTGATAATTACAGGAATATGTACGCTTTCGTTTTTAGTGCCGGGAGCAATGAAAATGTCGATACCTGACTTATCTTCTTTCGGAACTATATTAATGTTTGCAGAAGAAGCTCTTCCGATTGAAGCCCCGTCTTTTCTGATGTTATATGCTCCTGTAGGTATTTCATGAAGGTCAGCTACTTCTTTTAAAATCTTCTTTGTAATTTCATCCATTAGCGGTCACCTCCGTTTTCAAGCTTAGCACACTTAACAGAGGAGTTTTCACAAAACCACTTATCGAAAATAATGTCTTTAGGGCCATCATCCGACACTTTACCGTCTGCCAAAACTATAATTCTGTCTGCTGTTTTTAAAAGCTTTTCCTGATGAGAAATAACAACGATGGTACCGTTAATCTTTCTGTGCATGCTTTCAAAAACATCTATCAAGCTTCCAAAACTCCATATATCGATTCCGGCTTCGGGCTCATCAAAGATTGAAACCTTGGTGCCTCTTGCAATAGCTATGGCAATCTCAATACGTTTAAGCTCACCACCTGATAAAGAAGCATTTATTTCTCTGTCAATATAATCTCTTGCGCAAAGACCTACTTCAGATAAAATATTGCAAGCCTCTGAAACGCTTGTGTCTTTTCCCGCAGCAAAAGTAATTAAGTCTTTTACCGTTAATCCCTTAAAACGGACGGGCTGCTGAAAGGCAAAGCTTATTCCTTTATTGGCTCTGTCTGTAATTGAAAGATTTGTGATGTCTTCTCCGTCAAGTATTATGGTTCCGGATGTAGGCTTCACAATACCTGCAATTATCTTTGCAAGAGTGGACTTACCGCTTCCGTTAGGACCGGTTATTGCGGTAAAGCCTTTATCTATTTTTAAGCTTATATTCTTTAGTATTTCATGGTCGTCTTCGACTTCATAACTAATGTTTTTTAATTCAAGCATTTTAACCTCTTTACTCACTTACAACGTCTTCGTTGGAACGATAGAATGTAAAACTTCCGTCATCAAGAAGCTTTCCCGAATCGTTTCTTATTTTGACTTTAACCACTATCAAGTGATTGCCGCCACGAACTCTTTTTGCTTCGCAGTAAATGTAATCTTTACTTACAGCGGGCTCAAGATAGTTCATATTTCCTTCAACTGTAGTGCAAAACTTACCGCTCATACACGCCACACAGCCGCCTAAAATGTCCGCAAAAGAATAAAGCACTCCGCCGTGTACCGAACCGTAATTGTTTTTTACATTAGCCTTAAAAGGAATTCTTGCCTTAATAAACTTTTCTTCAAATTCAAGAATCTCTATTCCAAGGTGTCTTGAAAAATCATCCTCAATCAAGACCTTGGTCATCTTATCTCTTAATTGTTCAAATGTTGCCTGCATAATCTGACTCCCTATAAATTTACCATAGGTATATTATCACATTTGGATAAATGATTCTATTAAATAACATTAAAAATCATTCGTCATGGCTTACACTTATGCCCTCTCCAAAGTTCGTTTCTTTTAGCTCTTTGCTTCTTCTTTCATAGTCGATTTTAAAATCTCTTGAAGAAATAAGCCTGCAGCCTTCGCTTCTTATAATGATCTGCTCAACACCGTCGCTTGTCACGACATGGATGTCATATTTCTTTCCGTTTTCGTGAGCATAGCGCTCTATATAGTGATCCGCAGTTTCAGCTGTCTTTGTGTAAACCACCTTTATATTCGAATAATCGATTTCTTCCGTCTTATGGTCTTTAACCTTATAAGCATCAAACACAAGGATTGCTTTTATGCCGGTCAGAGCGCTGTAATTACTTACAATGTCCATAAGGCGTCCTGCCGCACCGTTAATAGTTGATTTGGCGATTTCTGCCAGTTCATCCCAGGAGAAAACAACATTGTATCCATCCACCAAAAGGTACTCTTCCTTCTTTGGCGTACCTTTATAGATAACGGGCTTTTCAATGCTTCTTCCCCCTACCCTTCTTTTATTAAGAAGCTCTTTGCTTATGCCCTTATGGCTCATTTGGTCCTTCTTTTTATTTGCATAGGCAGTTTTATTTATAATGGCATCGACCTCTTCCGTAGAAAGAAAAATGTCTTTGCTTTCTTTGTTCCTCGATACCGGTTCATCAACATCCAAATCCAAAGTATCTTCACCTTTATAGGATAAAGGAAGGTGCATATAATCAAAGACTTCGCTCCAAGGAACTATGAAGCTTGAGCCGTTCGCACAAAATACTGAATCCGGAGTATTTCTGACATCATTTTCAGGAATATAGTTTTTATCGCGTAAAACTTCTTCTGTGTTATGGCAGGGAGCATATCCGTGAAAAGAAACGCTAAGGCTTCCCTTTCCCTTAGAATAAGCTCTTACTTCCTTGGCATATCCGTTAAGGGTAGAAACCGGTGCAATTCCTGTGATGACGGCTTCTTCGGGCTTTTGGCTTGTAACTTCCGACGTGCCCCACATTCTGTCTATATCAAGCATGGCTCTTCCCACACAATCGGATGGAACCGTAAGTTCGTAGTCATAAAAGGGCTCTAGTAAAACCGACTCAGTTTGCATAAGACCTTGTCTTACTGCTCTGTAAGTAGCCTGTCTAAAGTCACCACCCTCTGTGTGCTTTGGATGAGCCTTTCCGGAAACAAGTGTTATTTTCATATCCGTAATGGGCGAACCTGTCAGCACTCCTCTATGGGTCTTTTCATGAAGATGAGTTAAAATAAGCCTTTGCCAGTTAAGGGATAAGTCGTTTTCGCTTACACTGCTATCAAAGATAAGACCTTCTCCCCTATCTAAAGGTTCAAGCTTTAAATGCACTTCCGCATAGTGTCTTAAGGGTTCAAAATGTCCCACACCCTCTACCGTATCTTCGATGGTTTCTTTATATAAAATCTTTCCGGTTGAAAATGTGACGTCAATGTCATACCTGTCTTTGATTTGCTTAGTTAAGATTTCTGTTTGAACTTCACCCATCAAGTGAACATAGATATCTTTGGTTAGTTCATCAAAGGAAACTTCCAATGTAGGCTCCTCTTCTTCAAGAAGCTTAAGCATCCTATGCATTTCTACAGAATCTATATGTTTTGGATAATTGATTGCATAAAGTAAAACAGGGGTAAATGAAGTTTCATGTAAAGAACCTTCAATTCCGTAAATGCTTCCTGCCTTTGATTCCTTAAGGCCCGTTACGACACATATATCTCCTGCAAAGGCTTCATTTACGCTATCGTACTTATCGCCTGAATATATTCTTATTTCGTTTACTTTTTCTTCTTTTATAAGGTCTTTAACCTTTATGGAACCGCCTGTTATTTTAAGGTGCGTTAATCTGTTTCCGTTTTTATCTTTTGAGATTTTATAGCAAAGGGCGCCGAATGTGTCCGGATACTCTTTTGCCTCACTAAATTCATTTAAAGTATCTAAAAACTCATCCACACCTTCCATTTTTAGGGCAGAGCCAAAGCATACGGGGAAAATCTCGCACTTAGAAACAGCTTTTTTAATATTGTCCTTTGATATGGCTTCTGTAGATAAAAATTCATTAAGTAAAGCTTCATTAGCGGTTGCCGCTTCTTCATAGAAATCTTCATTACACGGATTTGAAAAATCTATTACGTCTTTAGATAGTTCTTTCTTTAAGTTTTCAAGGATCTTTTCTTTTGATATATCCGCAAGATCAATTTTATTTACAAAAATGAAAGTGGGGATGCCGGCTTTTCTTAACAGCTTCCAGATAGTTTTTGTGTGTGCCCTTACTAAATCTGTGGCACTAACTATCAAAATAGCCTCATCCAAAACAGAAATGGTTCTCTCCATTTCTGCGCCAAAATCTATATGCCCTGGAGTATCCACCATAATAAACTGCGTGTCTTTGTAATTTAGGCGCGCAGTTTTTGAAAAGATGGTTATTCCACGTTCTCGTTCATATTTGTCGGAATCAAGGAAACTGTCCTTGTTATCCACTCTTCCGGCCTTTCGGATGCTTCCCGATTTAAACAAAAGGCCTTCCGACAAAGTTGTTTTTCCGGCATCAACATGTGCCAGAATACCTATAGCGATTTTCTTCATGTAAAGATTGTATCATAATAGGGCTTTATCTGCTTCTTTTCTTTTAAGAATAAAGCATTTATAATTTTACTTATGAAAAGAAACGTTACTTTTGAAGAAATATCCGATAACAAAAAATACACGCATGACGACCTAGCCAAAATATCATGTAACGGTTGTGCAGGGTGTCACGAATGCTGCGATTTTACAGATGACACCATTCACCTTGACCCATATGATGTCTTTTTTCTTTCTAAAAATCTAAACTTAAAGTTTGAAGAAATGCTTGGTAAGTTCATAGATTTAACGGTGGTTGATTCCGTCGTTACACCTTACTTAAAAAAAGATGAAAATACGAAAGCCTGTGTGTTTTTAAATACCGAAGGACGCTGTAAAATACATGCATATCGCCCGGGCTTTTGCAGGATGTTTCCTCTTGGAAGAATATATGAAGATGATGGCGAAGAATTTAAGTATTTTATTCAGGTGCATGAATGCCCTTATCCAAATAAATCCAAAGTAAAGATAAAGCAATGGCTTGGGATTGAAAACATTTCAAAGTATGAAGAATTCGTGCTAAGCTGGCACAGGATTTTAAAAAATATTTCGGAATGTGCTTTGGATAACCCTTCTTTATTAAATGCAGTAAACACTAAACTTTTAAGTCTTTTCTTTGTAACACCCTACTCTTACGAAGAAGACTTTTACACTCAATTTAAGGAAAGACTGACTACATGGAGCAAATAACAGAAAAAGTAATACTTGTTGGAATTGATTCAAACGAAGGCTTTGACGAAGAAGCCTCTTTGGAAGAATTAAAGCTTTTGGCAAAGACTGCGGGAGCAGAGACTCTTGCCACCATAATTCAGGCAAGAGAAAATGTTCATCCCACGACCTATATCGGTAAAGGAAAAATTTTAGAGGTAAAAGAAGCCATCGATAATCTTGGCGCAACAGGCGTCATATTTGACGATGAGCTTACCCCCTCTCAAATGAATAACTTATCAAAAGAGCTTGATACAAAGGTTATGGACAGAACGGTTTTGATTCTTGATATCTTTGCTTCAAGAGCAAATACCGCAGAAGGTAAAATCCAGGTTGAGCTTGCTCAGCTTCGCTACTCTCTTACAAGGCTTGCAGGATACGGAAAATCAATGTCAAGACTTGGCGGCGGTATCGGTACAAGAGGTCCCGGTGAATCAAAACTTGAATCAGACAGACGAGTAATAAGAAACCGAATTTCAAAATTAAAAAAAGAACTAAGCGAAATCATTAAGCACAGAGACGTTAAAAGGTCACAAAGAAAGCGTAACAATATGCCTGTTGTGTCACTTGTTGGATACACAAACGCAGGTAAATCGACTCTTTTAAATACCTTAACAAATGCAGGTGTATTATCTGAAGACAAGCTCTTTGCAACTTTGGATCCAACCACAAAGAAATATATTTTGCCAAGCAAAGAAACTGTTCTTTTAACAGACACCGTAGGATTTATTAATAAGCTTCCCCATCACTTGATAGAGGCATTTAAAAGTACTTTGGAAGAAGCAAAATACGCAGACATTATAGTGCATGTGGTGGATGCTTCAAATCCCGAAGCATATAATCAAATGGAAGTCGTTTATAAGACACTTGATAGTCTTGATATTCACTCTAAGCCTATAATCACTTTGTTTAATAAGTGTGACCTTTGCCCCGATAAACCTGCCCTTAAGGATATAAATGCCACAAAATCATTAAATGTATCCGCAATAGATATATCTACTCTTGATAGCTTTTCAAAGGCTATAGAAGAAATTCTTTCAGACAGAAAAGTCTATTTTGAGAAGCTTTATTCCTTTAATGAAGCGGGCATAATTCAAAGAATCAGAAAAAGCGGTCAGCTTTTAAGCGAAGAATATAAAGAAGACGGAATATTTGTTAAAGCTTATATTCCAAAAGATCTTGTGGGACGCGTATAAAAAACAAGCCTTTCCGAAATCAATCGGAAAGGCTTTTTAATTAACCTAAAGATTCAATTATCTTTCCTGCAACGTATACACCGCTTGCGGATGCATGTGAAAGTGAATGTGTCACTCCGCTTCCGTCTCCTATGATGTATAAGCCCTTGTAGCTTGTTTCAAGGTTTTCATCAAGTTTAACTTCCATATTGTAAAACTTAACTTCAACACCATATAACAAGGTATCATCGTTTGCGGTACCGGGAGCAATCTTATCAAGAGCATAAATCATTTCGATAATACCGTCCAAAATACGCTTAGGAAGCACAAGGCTTAAATCGCCCGGAGTTGCATCCAATGTAGGACGAATGGTACCTTCTTCTATTCTCTTTGCATTTGAACGTCTTCCCCTTTCAAGGTCGCCGAAACGCTGTACGATTACACCTCCTCCGAGCATGTTGGAAAGACGAGCAATTGATTCACCATATCCGTTTGAGTCTTTAAAGGGCTCTGAGAAGTGCTTTGATACAAGTAACGCAAAGTTTGTATTTTCTGTTTTCTTTGAAGGATCTTCAAAGCTGTGACCGTTAACTGTAACGATACCGTTTGTGTTTTCGTTAACTACAATACCGTTAGGGTTCATACAGAAGGTTCTTACCGCATCTTCAAACTTTTCTGTACGATATACGATTTTACTTTCATACAAAGCATCTGTAAGGTGAGAGAAAATAGCCGCAGGGATTTCCACTCTTACACCTATATCCACACGGTTTGAAAGGGTATCGATATTTAACTCCTTACAAACCTCTTCAATCCATTTGCTTCCGCTTCTTCCTACAGAAACGATACACTTTTGCGCTTCAACAAATTCATCGCCGTAGTAAACCTTATATCCGTCTTTTTCGGCTTCAATCTTTGTAACGGGTGTTCTGAATCTGAATTCAATCTTATCCTTCATTTCGTTATAAAGATTTTCAAGAACGATATAGTTAATATCGGTTCCTAAATGGCGCACGCTTGCATCAAGAAGAGTTAACTTATTCTGCATGCAGACCTTCTTAAACTCACTTCCGGCTGTTGAAAACATCTTTGTGCCTTCTCCGCCGTGAGACATGTTGATGTCATCAACGTATCTCATGAGTTCCAAAGCCTTATCTTTTCCGATATATTGATATAAAGTACCGCCAAAGTCATTGGTGATATTATATTTTCCGTCTGAGAATGCTCCTGCTCCGCCAAAGCCGTTCATAATGGCACATGTAGGACACTTAATGCAGGATTTAACCTTTTTACCGTCAATTGGGCAATGACGCTTATCCAAGGGATTACCGGTTTCAAAAACCACAACCTTTAAGTTTGGAGCCTTCTTCATAAGCTCGTAAGCACTAAAGATTCCTCCGGGACCTGCGCCGATTATTACAACATCATATTTCATAAATACTTCTCCCAAAACTTATGTTTTTTACTTAGTAAGTATACCATAAAAAAACTCACCGCAACAGACTATACTTTAGTACGTTGCAGTGAGAATTTCAATAGATTTAAAAATTTTTTTGATAAACTCTGTGGCCTCCGTAGAGAATCTTATTTCCGTAGGCATACATGGGGTCTAAAACAATTTTTGTCTGAAAATCAACCGTTTCTCCCCTTATTAAAACTTTATGATTAATGCAATAAACCGGCTCTTCATCCAGGTGTTTCTTTATATTGTCATTTGACAGTTTATCCATGAACCAGTCTCTGTCATTTGGAAGAATATACTTATCACAAAGCCTTCTCTTAAACTCTTCAAAGCCCCTTTGAGTGGCTGCCTGAAGCCATCCGTCTTCTTCTCCCTGAGCCTCATATACTTCCACGCTGTCATCATCAAGATCAACAAACAATATGCTGTTAAAATCAGACACAAATGCGGCTATAACGGAAGCCTGTCTCTTTATAAGTTCTTTATCCGCCAATACATTTACATCATCGTTATATTTAAGGATATCCAAAAACCACTTGTTTTCGGGAATTTTAATGCCGCCCTCAACATAGCCTTTAATAAGTTCAAAAGAAGCCATCATGAATCGTATGATTACTTCAATGGTATTTCCTTTACAGATTTTACCTTGTAATTGCGCCGCTCCAACAGCGTCATAAAGTTTAGATTCTTTAACAAGTCTCCTTAAGGTTTCTTTTGCGCTTTGAGGAATATCCTTTGCGGTAATTAAGGACGAAATAAACTCGGCCTTTAAGTTACCTGTTACCACGCAGTTTTTAAGCTCATCCACTATGGCAAGAAGCATCTTTTGAACATCATCGCAATCAATTAGCAACAGTTCAAAATTAGCCATGTAAACAAGGACATCGTTATAGATATCCTCTTTTGATTTATATATTTTACCAAGTTCCTTTTCGCTGATACCCAAAATAATGGCAATATCTTTTAAAGAAGTATTGGAATATCCTTTTTCACAAAACAACTTTCCGGCGTCGTTTAACAACACATCGGTATCTAAGCCCCTCTTAATATCATCCTCCCATAATACTTGGTTAGACATTTCGGATACCTCCTATGCTCATGGTAGCAAAGTAAGGTTTTGTGAAAATTAAAAAGCAATTGTCCAATTATTAACCTTAAAAAGGGCAAAAAGATAACCCCAAATCATAACGATTTGGGGTTAACAAATTTACTTTGCGTAATCAGTTACTCTGGATTCACGAATAACGTTTACCTTTACCATACCGGGATATTCCATCTCGTCTTCGATCTTCTTAGCAATATCTCTTGCCAGGATGACCATGTCGGCATCAGTTATTACATCAGGAACTACCATTACACGAACTTCTCTACCTGCCTGAATGGCAAATGACTTTTCTACACCTTTGAAATTGTTGGATATTTCTTCTAATTGTTTTAATCTTGTTGTGTAAGTTTCAAGAGTATCGCGTCTTGCGCCCGGACGAGCTGCGGAGATAGCATCAGATGCCTGAACTATGCACGCAATCAATGACTGAGGTTCAACATCACCGTGGTGAGCTTCCACTGCATTAATAACAATCGCTGACTCTTTATACTTCTTACAAAGTTCAACACCAAGTTGAACGTGGGTACCTTCCATGTCATGGTCAACAGCTTTACCGATATCATGTAATAATCCGGCACGCTTTGCAATTCTGACATCAAGGCCGATTTCGGCTGCAAGTAAGCCTGAAAGCTGAGCTACTTCAACTGAATGCTTTAATGCATTCTGGCCGTAACTTGTTCTGAAACGCATTCTACCAAGAAGCTTAATAAGCTCGGGATGAAGTCCGTGAACACCGACTTCGATACAAGCGGCTTCACCTTCTTCACGTATCATGGTTTCAACTTCTTTCTGAGCCTTTTCAACCATTTCTTCGATTCTGGCAGGATGAATACGTCCGTCCACAATCAATTTTTCAAGGGCAATTCTTGCAACTTCTCTTCTGATGGGATCGAAGCCTGAAAGAATAACTGCTTCGGGAGTGTCGTCGATAATAAGATCAACGCCTGTAAGAGTTTCGATCGTACGAATGTTACGACCTTCTCTTCCGATAATTCTTCCCTTCATCTCATCGTTAGGAAGCTGTACAACAGATATTGTAGCTTCGGATACATGATCGGCCGCACATTTCTGAATGGCACCGACAATATAATCCTTCGCCTTTTTGTCTGCTTCTTCCTTGACTTTCTGCTCCATATCTTTGATAAGTTTAGCAGATTCGATTTTTACATCATCTTCAACAATTTTTAGTAAGTGTTCTTTTGCCTGTTCAGAGGTTAAACCTGAAATTCGTTCAAGTTCCTGTACGCGCTCTTCGTTAAGTTTGGCAACAGCTTCTTTCTCCTTTGCCAAGCTTTCTTCCTTTGCAGTAAGGCTTGCTTCCTTGCGTTCGATAGCTTCGGTCTTACGATCGATGTTTTCTTCCTTCTGCTGAATTCTACGCTCGTTACGCTGAATTTCAGCTCTCCTTTCCTTGATTTCGCGGTCTAAATCATTCTTTGTACGAATTGATTCTTCCTTGATTTCAAGTAAACTTTCACGTTTTTTGGATTCTGCTTCACGAAGGGCTTCATCAATAATCTCGCGTGCCTTAGCATCAGCATTGCCGATTTTAGCATTAGCTTCTTTAGTACGCTTAGTGTTGTTTAATACTATTAATAAAGCTGCAAGGATGGCAACAACTGCAATGGCCAGAAAAATCCAATCGATTCCGGTCATACAGGAGCACCTCCTTATTTATTTTATTGTAATAATATCAATTAAGAATGCGAACATTCCAATAAACATTTCACAACATATAAAGTGTACTCAAAAAACCTTGTTATGTCAAGCAGTTCCACCCCCATTCGGAAGTGGAACTGCCTTGAAAGTCCTTATTTAAGCCTTAAAAATCAACTGTTGAGAAGTTCTTCCTTAATGTCGTTAATAGTAACAACCTGTCCTCTTAATCTGGACTGTTCTGCCGCATATGCCATGATGTGACTTTCGATGGACTTATCGATTGAAGACTTGCTCTCTTCTTTGTTTTCATAGATTTTCATAAAGTCCATTGTAAGTCTGTAGTCTCCGCCGCCATGGAAGCCTTCTTCACTAACTACCTTAAAGGTACGTGTTTCGCCTTCGTAGATGTGGTTTGGAGAATACTTTGTAACTGTGATTTCATCAGTTGCATCATCGCCGTAAATGTCACCGTTTTCGCACATTACCTTAATGGTTCTGTGCATCTTGTTGGTAAGACCAGACAAGTGGAATGTTGCGGTTACACCATTCTCAAATTCGATTGTGGTTACCTGATTGTCACATACGTCATTATCACATTTAAATACACAACGTCCGTAAGGTCCCTCAGCCAAAGCCTTCATGATTCCTTCTTCAGTCTGATCGCTTGTAAGCACGGTTGCCGGCCAGTCACCCTTGATGGGAAGGTAAGCTTTTCTTCCGTCAAATCGACAATTTTCGCTGACAGGACAGTTAATGCATCTGTCTGCGCTGCCTTTTGGAGCATTCTCTTTTGTAAAGTATTTTAATGTTCCGAAAGAAGAAATCTTCTTTGCGTTGCTTCCGATAAGCCATACAAGGATATCCATATCATGACAGGATTTCTGCATGATGATGGGGCTTGAAAGCTTACTGTTACGCCAGTTACCTCTTACAAAAGAGTGTGCCATATGGAAGTTTCCGACATTTTCCGCATGCTGTACGGTAACAACCTTACCAAGTTCTCCGGAATCAATTATTTCCTTGATTGTTGAAAAGAACTTTGTGTATCTTAACACGTGGCAAACTATGATTTTAACGTTGTACTTGTGCGCTTCTTGCTGAATAAGAAGGCATTCCTTGGGATCGGGAGAAATAGGCTTTTCAAGTAAAATGTCGTATCCTAAGGAAATTGCACGCATGGTCTCAACAAAATGATCTTTATCCATGGTTGATATAATTACGGCATCCGCAACTTTACCAAGAGCAAAGAAGTCCTCCACTTTTTCAAATACAAATTCGTCGGGAATATTGTATTTCTTTTGTGCGATGTCTCTCTTCTCTTTATCGATGTCAACCACCGCAATTATTGATGAATCTTTGCTTTCATGAATATATTCGGCATAAACGTTGCCTCTCATTCCTGCTCCGATCAATGCTACTTTCATTTCTTACTGCCTTTCTTTTTTAAGATTACAAATACTGCGGCGAGTATAGCCAAAACCGCAACACCTGAAATTGTTGCAATCAATGCTACGTTGCTACTCTTCTTTGCATCTCTATTTTCTGTAATTTGTGTGCTTTCAGCATCAGTCGCTTCAACTACTGTCTTTTCGTCTACAACATTGAAACTGTAAAGCTTATATAATCCTTCTTCGTCTCTGTCAGCCATAGCGAGATTAATGGTCTGAGCATTAGAATCGCTTGTCTTCATAGAAACGAATAAGGTATATTCACCGTTGTTAAGTGAATCGGGAATAGTGATTGTTGTCTCTACGGAAGATTTTCCGGGAAGCCATGTGGTGGTGTCGGTATCAACATTACCTTCATAAACCACATTTCCTGCACTATCCTTTATGAAAAGTGTAACGTCACAATCATAGTAAATAGGTGCAACACCTGCGTTATTCCATACCATCTTTACAGGTATTTCTTCACCTCTTAATGCTTCTGTAATCTTGGTGATGTTTGCAAGGTTATATCTATAACCCATTGTCTTAAAGAAGGTTTCTATGTTGTATCTGAAATCTTCATAAGTGTCATCCCCTACCTTAAAGTCACATGCAGAGCAAGGTCCGAGCCATGTTGTATGGCTGTCTCTTATTTGCTTTAATACTGCAACAACATTTTCGGTAAGAGCGTTGGTTCTAAAGTCACCGTTTGCAAATTCACCGCCTGAGAAGTTTAACTTCCACCAGTCAGGCATCTTTGAAGCTTCGATATCTTCTTCTGTGGAACCCGGCATATCGGTATTACCGCTGTTTGCCCATTCAAGGAATGTAGGTGTGCCGCCGTCGCTTGTTACACCAAAGATATCATTGTATAAGCCCCAATTGTTTACTGAAGCCAATTCATAAGGCTTTCTGATACCAACCTTTACATTCTTAAAGTAGTCTGCATAAGGCTGCATATACTGCTGTGCCAGTGCGGGATCAGGGAATTCACCTGTTCCTGTAGGCCATGTATGGAACTCTGCCCAGTGTCCCAAACTACCTACTTCAACATATGCACATACAGAAGGATCGTCGTATCTTTCAGCCAAAGCTTTTACAACATTTGCATGGTATTCCAAAAGCTTAGGGCTCTTGTAGTTGGGAGAGAATCCGCAACCACCGAGCAATTCAAGTATTGTCTGCCCAACGTAGAAGGTTCCTGCTCCTTCACCTTCTGCGTTTTCTGCTTCAAGCTCGTCATAAAGCCATGTGGGAATATCCATTCTCTTGATATTAGGATCGCCGTTTTCAACATTGGGGTTATCCATTACAAAACGAAGAACCATTCTGTCGCCGCGTGCTTTCCACTTATCAAACTGATACTGCTCTTCGATGGCATCGAAATCATACTTGCCTTTTTCTTTTTCAAGTTCACTCCACTTAATATCTACATAGATAAGATTGTGGGGTGTAACAATATTATCGATGTCACCTTCGTTAATATCTGCCCATCCAACCCAGCCTTTAAAAGGATTGTTAAATACCTCAAATGATTCTCTGGGGTAGTATAAATTTTCGTCTCTTTCGATTTCAACTTTCTTAGAGATTGAAAGAAGCCCTGTTTCGGGAAGAACATATTCGTCTCCGTTTACCATGATGGCTACCGAAACCGATGAAGGATTGTCTATCATATCAAGATAGAGCTGCATGAGAATGCAATCTGTATCGTAATACTGATATACGCTTACGCCTTCTTCTGCCTTCTTATTATCGCCCTCTACTTTATAAAGTGTTCCCCTTTCAACTACGTATGAAATACCTTCGTAATTTCCATACTTAAATCCGAGTTCATTTGTCTTTATAACGTATACTGCGTCGGTTGAAATATCTTCTTCGGCGGTAAAGATTGTAAACAATCTGTCCTCTGACAAAACGCCTGATAAATTCAAGTTATTTTCATGTCTTGCAAAGTTACCGATTCTTTCCCAATCATCAAAAGAATTATCTTTGCAATCTACTTCACACTTTGTGTTGTACTTAGGAACCAAAGCAAAGCCTCCGTTCTCTGTGTCTCTCTTAGGAGTAAATCCTTCGGGAGTGAGACGTTCATAGGTTTCTTCGTCTGTCTGACAGTCATTTCTGTCTATACATACATAGAAATCATCTGAAATGGCAGTTGCAAATTCTTCCAAAGCACTTATGGGAACAATGTATTCTGCACAGTATTCTCCGCTTACACCTGTGGGTGCAAATACTTTTTCGTAGCCGTCTGCATACTGTTTCTTCATGTTCCATTCAAGATTTACAAGTTCACTTGTAAAGAACAATTCAAGGTTTCTGTTTTCACCGTATGAATTCCAGTCCTGAACAAGTACATCACCTGTATTATCGTGTGCATAACCTGTGTGATTAAATCCGGTTCTTGGATCGTTATCAATGCCTATAAACAAGCTTGTGGTATATGCTGCAGAACTCTCGGGATCTGTGATACCTTCGATGTAAGTCATAACATAAAGGTTATCGTTATCTCTTATTGCATAGAGATTACCCAAGGTTCCTTCGCCTTCACCTATAGGCTCAACTCCTTCCCAGTCAGAAGGATCACCGTCGATTGTAATCTTAGGCGCATCTTCTGTTAAAGGAGAAGTGATTCTAAGCATTTCTCTTCCCGAATCAGGAAGAAACTCTCCGTCTGCTTCAACCGAAATAAAGAATTCCGTAGGCTTTTCACCTTCTGTCAAAACATCAACAGGAATCTTTATTTCCATTCCGGTTTTATCTGTGTAAAAGTCTTCGATGGCGGTTCCAAGGTCAACCTTCTTGTTACCTTCCATCTTATAAACAGTTCCGTTAGCTTTAATCTGATAGCGGATGTTTTCTCCGTTTACCCAGATGTCGCTCTTATCGGTACCTGACTCTGTATTTGTCTTTACATAAACTGTATAGTTTGCGTCAAATCTCTTACCGCTTACGTTTATGTATAAGAAATCTCCGTCAGAAAAACCTCTTAATTTTGTAAGGTTTGAGTTTTTAAATACCGCATCATAATCTATAGCGTCCCACTGACTCTTTACGCCTAAAAACTCTTTTGAAGCTTCAAAGGCTGCAAGTTCGTTTTCTGTAAGACCTACGATTTCTTCGGATAAAACATCTTCCAATGCAGGAATGTCATAATATCCGTTTTCTTCTTCCGGAACCATAGCTACATCAACCCAGTCATGAACCTTGGCTGCATGTATGCCAATCTTTTCAGCTCCGTCAAAAGCGTCCCTGGGAACGGCAAATTCAAGAACTGACTTGTCAGAGGATGTGGCATCAATGACCTGAGCGGTGGTTCCCTGCAAACTCTCCCACTCACCGTCTGTTCCTTCGTATTTATAGAGTATATCGGTTTCCAAAACGTACTCGGCGCCGTTGCCAAGCAAACTGTCTGTGTTATTTCCGTTAGTTTCAAAGTAAATATGCCAGGTGTCAAAATCCGAAGGATTTGAAACCTCCATTTTTCCGTAAACAAACTCCTCTGTGACAAAAGCCGAAAGCTTCGGGATCTGCCCACCTCCCATGTAAAGAGGAGTAATATATAGCCAATCGCTAAAGTCGCCATCCACTGTTATGGCAACGTCCCCATCAAGCGCATAAGAATCAATGGAATTACCTGAAAAAATGCCGCAAACAAGTACCAAAGCCAGCGCCAGGGCTACTACCTTCGTTATTATTTTTTTCATATATTGTTATCCCATCTCAATATAAATGAGTAAAAAAAGGACAGGCAGGATATTTTATCGTGCCTGTCCACAGTTTTAGTGCTGATATCCGTTTGTCTTAAAGAATTCGTCTAACTGTCTCTGTACTTCTGCAACGTATTCATCAATACCTGCATCTTTTAAGTGTTCCAAAGCAACAGGGTATGCTGTATCAAAATCAACATAACCGCACTCGATAGGCTGGAATTCCTTCTGTGCAACTTCGTTAACAGCTGTTTCAATTTCTTTTACGTTAGAGTTATCGAAGTGGAATGCAATAACATCAGATGTCTTTGCATTGTCATCCCATGAATTGTAGCTTTCGATAAAGTCTTCAGATGTGTCTGATGTAAAGAGTGTGTAGTTAGCATTTCTGAACATCCATTCATAGAAGTAACCTTCGAAGCTGGGATCCTTTAATTCGATTCTTCCGTCTACGATGTTGTAGTTTTCGCCTTCAGGTCCGTATAAGCAGAAAAGGTAGTTAGCCTGATCTTTATACATCCAGTTTAAGAACTTCATAGCACCGGCGGGGTTAGCTGCGCTGTAAGGAACGCAAAGAACTTCACCACCACATGCTGTGATGTACTTGTCTGCTGTAGGGTTAAGGAGGTAAGACTTAAGCTTTGCATCGGGAGCGTTTGCTCTTACTGATGAAATGATTTCGTTTTCCTTACCAAGTGAACCTTCTACCCAAATGTATGTACCCTGCTGGATACGAGAATCACGTTCGTTGTAGTTTGTTGTAAGTTCATCTTTGTATAAGCCTGCTTCGTACATTGACTGGTTGAACTTAGCAACTTCCTTAAATGCATCTGTTTCATAGTAGTCATAAGCTTTTCTTGTATCTTCGCCGTATACTACTGAATCAGCGTAAGCACACCATGTGTACTGTTCGTCTGCAAAGTAACGTGTAAGGGGCTTAAAGATAATATCTGCAGGTCCCTTCATATCGGGATACTGTTCAGCAACCTTTGTTGCATATTCCTTAAGGTCATCTGCTGTCTTGATGTCTGACATACCAACACCTTCAAGAAGGTCTTCACGTACGCAAACAAGCTGGAACATACATGATGAAGGAGCATATGCTGAAGGAATACCATACTGTTTTCCGTTAACAACACCACCTGCCAACTGTGACTTAGGAATAACCTTTAACATATCAGGGCAGTTGTCCTTAATGAGGTCATCCAAAGGCTGACACTGTGATTTATTTACCATTGTTGAAATATCAGGAAGTCCGTCCCAATAAAGGTCGATTGTCTGGTTTGCAGCAAGCATAACGTCTTTCTGTTCCCAGTACTGATCCCATCCCTTATAGATGAGCTCAACTTCAATTCCGACTTCACTCTTAAGTCTGGGATTGAGTTTGTTGTTGATGAAGTCTGACATGCTATCTGTTTCTTCACCGGGGTAAAGAATAACAACTTTGTCTGAGCTTCCACCCTTCTTTGCTCCACAACCCGCCAAAGTGGAAACAGCCATTACGGTTGCCATGCAAAGAACTAAAAACTTCTTCATTCTTTTCATTTTTTGCTTTCCTCTCTCTTTTTATTCTTTAACCGCTCCGGACATGATACCGTCTACAAAATACTTTTGAATAAACGGATATAGGAAAATTACAGGTCCGATAACGATAACGGTTACGGCCATCTTTACTGTCTCTGACGGAAGCTTTATGTTGGCTGCGGCTCCCGAAGGAACTCGTCCGCTTGAGATAGCATTGATGTTTGATAGGATGTTATACAGAAAATACTGTAAGGGGAATTTTTCTCTGTCGTTTACAAACATTAAAGCGTTCCACCAATCGTTCCAATAGCAAAGGGCATACATAAGGCCGACGGTCAACATAGCGGTCTTACAAAGCGGAATTGCGATTGACCAATAAATTCTGTAGTAGCTTGCTCCGTCCAATTTAGCTGATTCATAAAGTGACGGAGGAACAGCTGAAAAGTAGGTTCTCATAAGGAACATGTTCCAAACACTGAACAAAGAAGGAATAACCAACGCTCCGTAAGTGTCCATCATGTGATACCAGTTAACGCAAACGTAGTACCAAGGAATAAGTCCTGCAGAGAATATAATTGTAAAATTGCAGAAAAATGCAATTGCGTTTCTGTACTTAAGCTCTCTAATCGAAAGAGCAAAGGAAATCATACTTGTGATTATCATGGAAAGAATTGTACCTATAATCGTGATACAAATCGTTACCACATATGATTTCAAAATTCTTGCACCGCTGTGTGCGAAGATGTAGGTGTATGTATCAAACGTAAAGTTTCTTGGAATAACCGAGTAACCGTCTCTTGTTACAAGGAAGTTATCAGAAAATGATACGCTTAAAACCATTACCAAAGGATAAAGACAAACAACGGCTATTAATCCTATAAAAAGATAAGCAAATATAAGTACCGCTCTGTCTGAGGCTGAACGTCTTTTCATTAAAACAGTCCCTCCCCTTCATTTACTTTTTTGGCAAGCTTATTCGCAGTTGTAACCAGGATAAGTCCCATTACAGACTGGAAGAAACCAATCGCCGTGGTATATGAAAATCCTAAGGATCTCATTGCCGAATATACGTAAGTATCGATAACGGCTACTGAATCATACAAAAGTGAGTTGTTACCTACAATACCGTAAATCATACCGAAATCTCCGAAGAAGATTCGACCGATACTCATAAGGGTAAGCACTACTACCGTAGGCTTTAACATAGGCACCGTAAGGTGCATTGTCTGTTGAAACAAATTTGCTCCGTCAACGGATGCCGCATCATATAAAGAAGCATCAAAGTTTGATGTTGCAGCTAAATATATGATTGAGTTGTATCCACACCATTTCCATATATCTGCCGTTATGATAATCGGCTTCCAGTACTTTCCTTCTGCGTACCATCTTATCTTTTCAAGGCCGTTGCTTGTAAGAATTCTGTTTACAAGTCCTGTGTCTGATGAGAAGAACGCGTAAACAATCGCACCTACAACAACCCATGATAAGAAGTAAGGAAAAAACATCGCGCTTTGTGTAAACTTCTTAAAAAACTTACCTTTTACAAGGTTAAAGCAAATTGCTATAGTGATTGGAACTATTGTTCCGAATATTAATCCCCAAAAGTTAATTACGAGTGTATTCCAAATAACTCTCGGGCCCATTCCCGTACTTCCTGTAAAGAAGTACTTAAAGTTTTGTAAGCCAACAAATCTGCTTCCGAAAATTCCGTCCCTTATGTTGTAATCCGTAAAGGCCATCCAAATACCGACCATCGGGATGTAACAAAACATAATAAGAAAAATGATTGCCGGAACGCACATCAGATAAAGTTGTCTGTTTTTCTTTAATTCCTTTCTCATTGCATGCCCCATTTTTCCATAAGATTATAAAAGCTTAATTCATCTTCTTTTGTAAAATACTCTTTGTGATTAAGGGCTTCCTCTTTAAGGATCATCATTCCTGTTGTTAAGAAACGTTCTCCTCTTAAAAGTCTTTCCTTGGCGCCCTTTTGAAGAGTGGTTTTACAATCGGTATCCTTTAGAATAGCGTCCATTGTTTTATATAAATGAACATATAACATGGAACCGTCTTCACCGTCGCTGTATCTAAACATAAGGTTTTGAACATTGGTTATGTTCTTTCCCTTACCGATGATGAATTCAAGTCTTTTATCGTAAAGCCAGCTTGAACTCCAAAATCCCTTCATGTCATGTTCGGGATAATACTTTTTAAAGAATTCAAGAGCCAGTTCCATTGAATTATGCATTCTCTCGGGTGTATAACCCTCACCACCCGGAATGTGAAGTGCTATAAGGTAATCTCCCTGCTTAAGCACACATTCATATTCGTTTAAATCAAGAGTGACTTTTCTTTCTTCAGTAAATCCCACAGGATTCATGTAGTAGCCTGTAACTTTACCGTTTTCCTCGGTCTTATCGGTAATGAATACATGATCGCTTTTAGCTTTTCTCTCAGAATATTCATAGCCTGAACCGGGAATTCTTTCTTCCGATTCTTCATCCGGTTCTTCTTCATCGCCATAATCAACGCCGCCCCATCTTAAGAGCTGTCCTTCGGCGTCATACTTGGTGCCGGCGTTTGGAATGCCGATTACCTTTCCGGTCTTTTTGCTTCTGTATAAGCTAAAGCCTTCGCCGTGTTGATATGGAATAAATAAAAATCTATCTAAAAGAAAAATCGTAAGCGTATAGAAGTTTAACTTCCAAGGCATATCCAAAACATCAATCTTACCTGTTTCAATATATCTTGAAAGCTGATCCCTTATCATCCTGTGCGGAATGTCTTCGTAGTATTCTTTCGGAATACCTCTTCTGATCATCTCCTTTTCTGCAACAGGCACGCATGCAAGTAAAATGATAAAAGCATATGCTTCGTTATATTTACCTAAGCATGAGGGAACCAATTCCGTGTAGTTATCGATGTCATACTTGTTTCGCATGGAGCACATATCCCATACGAAGAATTTAGAAAATAGCAAAACCTTTTCATCTTTTTCTATGGCATCAAGAGTTTCATCAAGATAAGCTCTTTGATCCTTTGAAAGATTGTAAGGTGCAAGTAAAGCATTGTAATAATCCTTATCAATCAATGTCTTACTGTCGTCAGGCTCGTAGAGACTAAACGCTTCCGTAAAACCCTTGGGCAGTTTATGCATTCCCACATACTGCACCAGTTCATTAAAATTTGTCATAACCTTTAACCAATACCGTTTATTTGTAACATTCTTGTTTCGTGATACATCTAACGTAACACGTATGATTTGTTACGTCAAGAGCGTAACATTTTTCGTTTTTACGTTCAATGTTGATTTTTACTGTATTTTGTTCTGCATTTTTGTTAAATTTAACGTAGCATGTTTTCGATTTTGTTACGTTAAATATTTGACAACGTAACAAAAATAAGATAGCATCAATAGTAGAAACACGAAACAAAACTATATATCTTTTAAGGGAGCTACAATGAGCACAGTCAGAGATGTCGCGAGTCTGGCAGGAGTATCAGTTGCTAGCGTGTCGCGTGTACTAAATCATGACACAAAATATAAAATGACCCAGGAGACCCGTGAAAGGGTTTGGAAAGCGGTTGCTGAGTTAAACTACAAGGCGCCTACTTCTTCAAAACAGCAAATGTCTATTGTAAAGAAGAATTCCACTCAGAAGATACCTGCGGTTCATCGCTTTGGTTGCGTATTAAACGTACGAGGCGGAAAATATACAGATCCTTATTATTTGTCTATTCTTTCAGGCTTTGAGAAAACGGTTATGGAAAAAGGTTACGAAATAGCCTTTATAAGAACCACCGAAGAATTGGAAGATCCTCAGACTCTTTATAATACATTCCACGAAAAGATCAGTGGCGTTATAATAATGAATTCCTTGGATGATGCCATCTTTAATCATTTAAAAGAACAGACATCATTTATTGTGGGAATCGATACAATACACTCATCTATCGATAATATAGCTTACGATCACTTCACTACAGCTACCATGGCTGTTAAGCATCTTGTAGATTGCGGTTATAAGGAAATTGGATTTATTGGAGGTTTCGAAGAAGACTTAAAGCAGAGTCGCCGTTTTAACGGTTACTACTCCGCTCTTCACAGATACGGACTTCCCTTTAATGAAAAATGGGTGCTTCCCAGTAATTGGGATGAAAAGTATTGTGCCGGAAGAATTAAAAAAGCCTATAAAGAAGGCTGCCTTCCCAGAGCATTCTTCGTAGCCAGCGACCTTATGGCTATATCGGTACTTAGAACCTTATATGATTTAGGATTAAATGTTCCAAAAGATGTAGCTGTAATAGGATTATCAAATATCGAAATTTCAAAATATTCAAATCCGCCCCTTTCAACAATCTCCCTTCCCATCTATGAAATGGGACGCGTTGCTGCAAATGTGTTGTTTGAAAGAATTAACGGAGACGATACACCTCCTAAGGTTATAAACCTTGGTGCAGAGATATTAAAAAGATCGAGTACCTAAAAACGAAGCCTTCGAGAAAATCTCGAAGGCTTTTATTTATTCATCCTTTATTGAATTCATTGCGGAAAATACTGTATCCATATCAAATCCGCGTCTGTAAAAGTAAGCAAGAAGCTTTTGCTTTTCTTCGTAAGTTTCATTACCTGTAAATCCACGCTTTTTAAGTGTCTTTAAAACAAGTTCGCTTTCGTTAAAGGAGGACTCGCTCCTTGATTCGGAATAGGAACCGTAGAGCTCATTAAATGCACTATCCAGTGTTTCCTTTGCAATGCCCTTTTGAGAAAGCTTTAAATAGATTTCCTTCTTTGTGTGCCTGTCCTTATCCTGAGTGATGTAATCAATGGCATATTGATGATCGTTAATGTATCCAAAGGATTTTACGTAATCAATTGCTATATCAATTACATCAGATGGGTATCCGCCCTCAATAAGCTTCTTTCGTAAATTATACTCGGTATATGGCTTAACCTTTAAAAGGTTCATGGTGCGAAGCTTCGCTCTCTTAGGAAGCACAGCCTCTTTTATCTGCTTATATACCGAATCAGGTAATTCAGTGTTTTCTTTAAGCTTTAAGATTCTTAATTCACCGTTATATAAAACGAAGCTTTCACCGGTATCAAGAAAAACCTTACTTCTGCTCTTATTTACGCTTTGAATCTTTTCAATCAGCATTCTTTACAGCCTCTTCGGTAGGAAGGCCGTGTGCGGCACGAACTTTCTGCTCGATTTCCTGCATTACAAGTGGGTTGTCTTTTAAGTACTGACGAGCATTTTCACGTCCCTGACCGATTTTATTTCCTTCGTAAGCAAACCATGCACCGCTCTTATTGATGATGTCATCTTCTACAGCTAAGTCAAGTACATCTCCTTCATGAGAGATACCTTCGCCAAAGATGATATCGAATTCAGCTTCCTTGAAGGGAGGTGAAACCTTATTCTTAACTACTTTAACTCTTGTACGGTTACCTGTAACTTCTCCGGAAGCCTTTAATGCTTCAACTCTTCTAACATCCATTCTTACGGAAGCATAGAACTTAAGGGCACGACCACCGGTTGTGGTCTCGGGGTTACCAAACATAACGCCAAGCTTTTCACGAAGCTGGTTAATAAAGATAACTGTACAATTTGACTTGCTTATAACGGCTGTAAGTTTTCTTAAAGCCTGAGACATAAGACGAGCCTGGAGACCCATGTGAGCATCACCCATATCACCGTCGATTTCAGCCTTGGGAACAAGGGCTGCAACAGAGTCAACTACTACAATGTCGATAGCACCGGAACGAACCATGGTCTCTGTGATTTCAAGAGCCTGTTCTCCGTTGTCGGGCTGTGATATATAAAGGTTGTTGATATCAACACCTATATTCTTTGCATATACAGGATCAAGAGCATGTTCTGCATCAATAAATCCTGCGATACCGCCTCTCTTCTGCACTTCAGCAATCATATGAAGGGTAACGGTTGTTTTACCTGAAGATTCGGGACCATAGATTTCTATGATTCTTCCCTTGGGAATACCGCCCAAACCAAGAGCTATATCAAGGCTTAAAGAACCTGTGGGAATAGTCTCAACATTCATCTGAGCCGCAGGATCGCCTAAGCGCATAACAGCTCCCTTACCATATTGCTTTTCAATTTGACCAAGCGCAGCATCAAGCGCGCGTAACTTTTCATCTTTTTCCATTAGATTTCGTCCTCCTGTTTAAGAACAAACGTTCTAAATAAAGAATAAAACATCTGTTCGTATTTGTCAATCTTCTTTCGTAATTTTTTTAGGATTTGTAAAAAAGATTTTCTATGTAACAAACTTCAAATCCTTGGTACCTCCTTATTAAATTATTCTGAGAATTAACGAAAGGATACGAAAGATTCTTCAGATGCATTCTGCTTAGACGGGATAACCCGCTTTGAAATAATCGGCAAACGTTGAAAGCCGTAAATACATAAATAAAAAGAAGCATGGTAAACACCACGCTTCTATTTTATTATATAATCCGTCTTTGTCAAGGTAAGTTAAGCATCTCTGAATGTCATTTCGCTTAAATACTCAAGCATGCACTCTCTTACAAGCACCAGGGCCTGTGTGGTGGCTTTTGTTCTTACCTTATTTCTGTCTCCGTTAAATCTGTATTCTTCAACTCTTGTCTTTCCGCATACGTTAACGGCTATGTATACAAGGCCTGCGGGAATGCTTTCATCGTTTGAATCCGCATAACCGGTTACACCAATAAGCACATCGGCTTTAGGGCCTATATCAATGTTTCTTACCATTTCACAGGCTACTTCTTTACTTACGGCGGTATACTTTTCAAGAGTTGCTTTCTTTACGCCCGTAAGTTTTCTTTTAGCCTTATTTGAGTAAGTAATAAGACCGTATTTAAAGATTTCGGAAGCTCCGGGTACGTTAACGATACGGGCAGCAACCATTCCTGCTGTGCAGGACTCTACAGTCTTAATTCTTAAGTTTGCGCCTTTACAAAGGTCCACAACAGCCTGTTCCAAAGAAACATCGTTGTGAGTGGTATATACGTTATTTCCAAAGCGCTGCTTTAACTCTCTTACTACAGGTTTAAGTAACTTATTTGCTTCTTCTTCAGTCTCTGCGTTTGCGGTGACTCTTATATGCACTTCACCGTCATGAGCATAGGTTGCAATGGTGGGATTTGTCTGGTTTTCAATCAAATCCATAATCCTTGTTTCGCAAATGCTCTCTCCCACAGAAACAACCTTTACTGTAGAAGTAACAAACACTTCTTTTGAAAGGCTTCTTAAGAAGGGCTCAACGCTTTCTTTAAACATAAGTTTTAACTCTCCGGGAGGTCCGGGAAGTAAAATCATATACTTATCGTTGTAGGGAATGATAACGCCCGGCGCCGTTCCGTTTGAATTATCAAGGATAATTGAATCCTTGGGAATCATGGCCTGTTTTTTATTGTTTGGCGTAAACTCATATCCTCTTGCTTTAAATATTGCTTTAATGTTATCTTCGCTTTTTTTATCAAGATAAAGCTCTTTACCCGCAACTTTTGCTGCAACTTCCTTTGTAAGGTCATCCTGAGTGGGGCCAAGGCCTCCCGAAAGAATAACAATATCGGAACGTGAAAGTGCAAGCTCAATGGTCTCTTTAAGCCTTTGCTCATTGTCTCCGACCACAGTCTGATAGTAATTGGATAAACCTAAAGCCGCACATTCCTTTGCTAAAAACTGTGCATTAGTGTTTACAATGTTTCCAAGCAATATTTCAGTTCCAACGCATACTATTTCTACAATTTTTCTGTCAGCCATTATTGTAAAGGTTCTCCGGTGTTTGGATCGAATTTAGGTGTGTTGTCGGTTTCTTTATTCTCTTCTTTTGCAGGCTTAACTTCTTTATCAACCGCAAACATTACAGTCCAGTTCTTTACTACATAGTCAACCAAAGAAACTATTGTAAGAGTGATTGCTACCCAGAAAAGAATCATTGTAAGTTCTTTAAAGAAAGGCGCTACTTCGCTTAATTCATTAACTACTATCATTAAGCATATTGCAACCATCGTGGTGGCTGTTTTAAATTTACCCCACATGGAAGCCGCAATAACAACTCCGTTATCGCTTGCAACAAGTCTGAATCCGCTTATTACAAACTCTCTTGCAACAACGATTAATACGGCAATCAAAGCAACTATCTGGTTTGAGCACATTCTTTGTCCGCCGTCTACGATTAAGAGGCATAAAAGCGCGGTTACAACCAAAAGCTTATCAGCCAAGGGATCCATAAACTTTCCGAAGTTTGTTACAAGGTTTCTTTTTCTTGCAATCTTTCCATCAAGCATATCTGTTATGCTGGCAAGGGCAAAAATGCCAAGAGCAATGTAATTGTTGTAAGGAATAAATCCCGCCAAAATAAAGAACACAAAGAACGGGATCATGATCATTCTTAAAATCGTAAGCTTATTCGGTAAATTCATCTGTCGGTACCCCCATTAAATCATATTCTTTTGCCCCTGTTACATGGGCTTTAATTATATCTCCTGACATTAACTGTCTTGATGTTTCCAAAAACAGATAACCGTCTACATTAGGAGCATCTTTATATGTTCTGCAAACATACACATTATCTTCGGGAATGTGACCTTCCACAAACACATTTAAGTCTCTTCCCACTTCTTCTTTGGCCTTTTCAAAAGAAATATCTCTTTGAAGCCTCATGATTGAATCTCTTCTAAGCTTCTTAATGAAATATGGAACTTGTCTGTTTAACTTTTCAGCAGCTGTTCCTTCTTCTTTTGAGTAAGTAAAGACTCCCAATCTGTCAAAGCGTATTTTCTTTACAAAGGTTTTGGTATTAAGGTGGTCTTTAAGTGTTTCTCCGGGGAATCCCGAAATAAGTGTGGTTCTTATACAAATATCCGGAATCTTTTCCCTAAGCTTTTTAACCAAAGAAACTATAGACTCTGCGTCTGTTTTTCTTCCCATTCTTTTAAGCACTCTGTCAGAGCCGCTTTGAATGGGCATATCAAGATAATGAACTACTTTTTCATTATCTCTCATTTCATCTATTAAGTCATCAGTAATTTCTTCGGGATAACAATAAAGGATTCTTATAGCCTTTATGTCTTCTATCTTTGAAAGCTCTCTTAAAAGCTTCGGAAGAGCCTTTTCTTTGTATAAATCAATTCCGTAAAGAGTGGTTTCCTGAGCTACCAAGATTAATTCTTTAACTCCGCCCTCTGATAATTTCTTTGCTTCATTTACTAAGACTTCCATGGGAACGGAGCGGTAATTTCCCCTCATTTTTGGAATGGCACAATAGGTGCAATGCTTATCGCACCCTTCTGAAATCTTTAAATAAGCGTAGTGTCCACCGGTTGTAAGAAGCCTTTCTTTTCCATACACTAAGGGACCATCTATAGGCTTTTTATACTCTCTTACGCTTAAGCCTTCTTTATAATTATCTTCTATATATTTTACTGCATTAACTATTTCATCAATAGCCATGGTGCCTACAATGACATCAACTTCGGGAAGCTGTTCTTTTATCTCTTCTGTGTATCTTTGAGATAAACATCCGCAACAAATAAGGCCTTTTAATCCGGAAGTCTTTTTTAAGTTTCCCATTTCAATAAGTGTTTCAATGCTTTCTTTTTTGGCATCACTTATAAATGAACAGGAATTGACTATGGCAATGTCGGCAATTGTTTCATCGTCTACTATCTCGTGACCCGCTTTTGAGAGTTCACCAAGCATCATTTCCGAATCCACAAGGTTTTTATCGCATCCTAAGGACACAAAAAATATCTTCATTCGCACATACCTAAAACAAATGGGAAACACCTTTCGGCATTTCCCATTTCACCGATTATTATTCTTCTTCGCTGATAATCTTAATCTTTCCTTGATTTAATTCATCAACTGCAATGCTTAAGGGTTTCTTTCCTTCAGCTTCTACATAAGGTTCATCGCCTGCAACGATCTGACGTGCACGACGTGAAGTAGCCATAACGATTGAATAACGTGAGTTTACAACCTTGGCTTCGCCGGGTTCAACATCACTGTTTACAACTTTCATTAAATCTGAATAAGAGGGATGTAACATTTTCTTTCTCCTTTAAATATTGTTAAGCTCTGCCTTGATCTTAGCCATGAATTTCGATAAACGCTTGGTTGAAAACTTAGCGGCTTCAGCCATCTGGTGAAGCTCGGATACGGCCGTATCAAGATTGTCATTAATTACAAGGTATTCATATTTATCAATACGCTCAACTTCTTCTTTTGCACGAAGTATACGCTTTTGAATAACTTCTTCTGTCTCTGTTCCTCTGGCTCTTAATCTTTGAAGCAATACGTCGATTGACGGAGGAGCCACAAAAACCATCAACGCGTCCGGAAACTTTTCTTTAATCTGCATAGCTCCCTGAACTTCGATATCAAGGATAACGCTCTTTCCCTTTTTAAGCTGTTCTTCTACATAAGCCTTAGGGGTGCCGTAGTAGTTTCCGCAATATTCGGCATACTCCACAAAGCCGTCCTCTTTGATTGCCTTCTCAAATTCATCCCTTGTGACAAAGAAATAATCCTTACCGTCTACTTCACCGTCTCTGGGGGCTCTTGTGGTCATGGACACGGAAAAAACGTACTCATCGTAGTCTTTTAATAAGCTCTTTAAAATGGTACCTTTACCGGATCCCGAAAATCCCGAAATAACAATCAATAATCCATCCATAAATCTTTCCTTACTCAATGTTTTGAATCTGCTCTCTAACTTTCTCAATTTCTGTTTTAAGCTCAATAGCATGATTACTTGTGGCAAGGTCATTTGCCTTAGAAAGAATGGTATTTGCTTCGCGGTTCATTTCCTGGGCGATAAAATCAAGTTTACGTCCTATGCTTCCGCCCTCTATCAAGGTTTTCTTCGTGGTCTCGATATGGCTTGTTAAGCGAACGATTTCTTCGTCGATACAAACCTTGTCTGCAAAGATTGCAACTTCGGTAAGGAGTCTTCCTTCATCGACTTTGGTGTCGCCCAACAATTCTTTGATCTTTTCTTCAAGTCCCTTTTTGTACTCTGCGATAATTTCAGGGGCTCTTTCCTTGACGTACGCCACATGTGAAAGCATGTCATCAAGCTTGTCGATCAAATCGTTTTTAAGGTTTTCACCTTCTTTGATTCTGGCCTCAACGAACTTATCCGCAGCACCCTGAATGGCTTTCTTTAAGCCTGCCCAGATTTCGTCTTCATCAATTTCGGTTTCATCCATGGTGAAAACTTCGGGGTATCTTGAAAGGGTGGACACTCTGATATCGCAATCAAGATCAAATTCTTCGGACATCTGTTTTAAATACTTTAAGTACTCTTCCGCAACGTCTTTATTGTATTTAATTCCGACGTTGTTCTCAGTGTAGTCTTCGTAGGTGATAAACACATCTACCTTACCACGCTGAATGCTAGCCTTAAGCTCGTTACGAATGGCTGCTTCAAAGAAATTAAGTTTCTTTGGCATTTTAATAGCCATGTCAAGGTAACGATGGTTAACAGACTTAATTTCAACCGTAAATTTACGATTGACATCTGCATACTCCGCACGGCCGAAGCCTGTCATGCTTTTTATCATGATATTCTCCTAAAAATAGTGTGGTATGCAATCCTGCAATTTATGCCTAGTTGCATACCCTAAGTCATTATAGAAAATTTAGTAATAATAGTCAAGAAAAGTGAAGAAAAAAGCCTTATCATTTGAAAGAACATTGTGGTAATATATGGATATAATTTTTACAAAGGAAAACAATATGGCATTTGACGGAATAACGGTTGCAGCCATCGTTAAAGAATTAAGCGATGCAACCTTAAATACAAGAATATATAAAATTTCACAGCCCGAAGCGGATGAATTACTCCTTACAATTAAGGGTAACTCTACACAGTTTAGAATCCTTATAAGCGCAAACGCTTCTCTTCCCCTTATCTATAAGACCGAAGAAAACAAGACATCTCCCGTAAACGCTCCCACTTTTTGCATGCTTTTAAGAAAGCACTTATCAAATGCAAAAATTATAAGCGTTACACAGCCGGGACTTGAGCGAATCGTTGAATTTACTTTAGAACATTTAGACGAAATGGGTGATGTTTGCAGGAAAAAGCTTATAGTTGAGCTTATGGGAAAGCACTCAAACATTATCTTTACCGATGATAAGGGAATCATCATAGATTCAATTAAGCATATATCAAGAAACATAAGCTCCGTCCGTGAAGTGTTACCCGGAAGAGAATACTTTATTCCAAAGACCGATGAAAAGAAAGAGCCCCTTTTAATAGACAAAGAAACCTTTACCCAAATGATTAAAAACGCTCATCTTCCCATTCAGAAGGCATTATATACAATCTTAACCGGCTTTTCACCAATCATGGCAAGCGAAGTTTCTTTTAGAGCAAAGCTTGATTCCGATGCCTCCACATCTTCTCTTTCGGATGATGAATTAAACGACCTTTACGATGCATTTGAAGGAATTGTAAAAGACATTAAAGAATCTAATTTTGATTTTGAAGTAATGTATGAAGGAAGCAGTCCCAAAGAATATTCATGCTTACCTCTTACAATCTATTCAAACTTAAGAAAGCAAAAGTATGAAAGCATAAGCGAATTACTGATTGCATATTACAAAGAAAAAAGCACCGTTGTACGTATTCGTCAAAAGTCTACGGATTTAAGAAAAATCACCCAGACCATATACGAAAGAAACGTAAAGAAACTAGACCTTCAGACTAAGCAATTAAAGGATACCGAAAAGAAAGATAAATACAGAATTTACGGAGAGCTTATAAACACTTACGGCTATAACGTTCCCGCAAACGCCACTTCTTTTGAAGCCCTTAATTACTATACAAACGAAACAATTACCATTCCTTTGGATAAAGATTTAACAGCCATTGAAAACGGTAAAAAGTACTTTGAAAAGTATACAAAGCTTAAAAGAACCGCGGAGTCTTTAACTGAAATCATTAAAGATGTTCAGGAAGAAGTCACTCACTTAGAATCCATTTTAACGGCCCTTGATATTGCCGTTGATGAAAGCGACTTAACACAGATTAAGCAAGAGCTTATGGATTCCGGATATATAAAAGCAAAAAACACAGGTAAAAAAGAAAAAGTTACCTCAAAGCCTTTTCACTATAAAAGCAGTGACGGATTTGATATTTATGTAGGAAAGAACAACTATCAAAATGACTGGCTTACCTTTGATTTTGCAAACGGAAACGACTGGTGGTTTCACGCAAAGAAAATGCCCGGCTCCCACGTAATCGTAAGAACAAACGGAAAAGAAGTTCCCGACAGAACCTTTGAAGAAGCTGCAAGGCTAGCGGCATTCTATTCTAAGGGTAGAGGAAGTGACAGGGTGGAAATCGATTATCTTATAAAGAAAAACGTAAAGAAACCCGCTAAAGCCAAGCCCGGATTTGTGGTTTACTACACAAACTATTCTATGGTTATAGACGATGATATAAAAGACCTTGAGCTTATGAAAGACTAAGCTCAAGGTTTTATTTTTAAAGTGTAAATATCATTTCAGGAAGCAACTGCTTCTTTCTACTCATTACTCCCGGCATATCTAAGATTCCCGGCTCTAAAGCTTCATAAGGCAAATGCTTAACGGATCTGTGAGTGGTAGTAAACAATACACTGTTTTCACTCATTACATTTGTAATCATAAGTACAGCCCATTCAAGACCGTTCTTCTCTCTTACATCTTCCAAAGCACGTAAGTATTTACTCTTATATGTATCAAGATCTGCCAATGTGGTAACTTCAAGCTGTCCTATGCCAAAGCTTACGCCGCGCTCTGTGTAGCGCTTAAAGTCTGAAAGAATTGCATTTTCGGGATTGAGATTTGAAATGCTTTCCATATTGCTAAACATGGCATGTCCGAATTCTTTAACATCCACATTACAGATTTCAGCCAAAGCCTTGGCTGCCGCAATATCAACGGCTGTTGTGGTGGGGCTTTTAAGCACCAAAGTATCTGCCATCATACCTGTAAGTAACACCTTAGCGGTTTCTTTATCAGGAACAATCTGGTTTCTTACAAACAATTGATACACTATGGTACAAGTGCTTCCAAGAGGCTCTGCATCTATGAAAATTGGAAGACTTGTCTTAATGGCATCAAGTCTGTGATGGTCGATAATTTCCAAAATGTTCGCGGTTTCAATTCCCTTAATGCTCTGCTTTGGCTCATTATGGTCCATTAAAATCACGTTATATTTAGGGGCTTTCAAGAAGCATCTTCTTGTTACATATCCTCTGAAAGCATTTCCGTCAAATACCGCAAGACCTCTCTTTGAGGATGTGGAAAGTGACATCTTTGCTTCTTCAAAAAGGTCCGTACACTGAATTGGAGCTTCCTGCTTAGTCATAACATCTTTTATTGTGGGAACTGAGTTTAAATCATCTCCCTTTGACAATTTATCCATATACCATGAAGAAATGTCATCGACTGAAAGAAGGCCCAAAAACTCTCCGTCTTCAAAAATAGGAACAACAGAAGGATTGGTCTTTTTATAGTTTTTTGCTACTTCCGTAAGGGGCGCACTTGACTCGATTCTTTCATCGTTTGTAAGCATAACATCCTTAACCTTCGGAAATACATCTCCCATAAAAGGCGGTGGTGTTATGTTTAAAGAAGCCAAAATCTTCTTTGAGCTATCGCTTAAATGGCCGCATCTTACGGCAACATATTGGTTTTTGGGGTCAAGTTTTCTTTTTAAAACTGCGTATGCATATGCGGAGCATACTGTGTCAAGGTCGGGATTTTTGTGACCTGTGATGTAAATAATCTTCATGCATCATCCTCCAAATTGATACCACCAATACATTAAAAAGCATTTAGACAAAAAGACCCCCGATGTTTCGGAGGTCAATCATATGCGATAAACTTATCTTCTAAGGAAATCCGGAATATCAAGTGTAACGGGATCTACGTTACTCTTCATCTTCTCTAAAGGCTTCTTGAAAGCCTCCTGATTGATGGTAGGCTGAACCGGATTAGAAGTAGGAAGAACAGGCTTAACTGTGGGAGTGCTGTTTCCCTGTGTGGCAGCTACGCGGCCAACAACGCTTGCTCTCTCGCTTGCTGCCGATAAGCCGGTAGCAATAACTGTAATCTTACAAGCTTCCTGATCGTCCTTTGAATATAAAGCACCGAAAATAACGTTTACATCATCACCGGTAAGTTCACGAACGTAATCTGTTGCGTCTGCAACGTCTGCCATTGTGATATCACCCGAAATGTTGATAATAACGTTTTTAGCGCCATTAATTGTAGTTTCAAGCAAGGGAGATTCAACCGCCATCTTAACGGCATCCATTGCTTTATCATCGCCCTTGGCATTACCGATACCGATATGAGCAACGCCCATACCCTTCATAACTGTCTGAACATCGGCAAAGTCTAAGTTAATCAAAGCAGGTGCATTGATAAGGTCTGTAATACCCGATACAGCCTGCTGTAATACTTCATCCGCTTTCTTAAGCGCATCCGGGAAAGGTGTACGCTTATCAATGATTTCCAAAAGCTTATCATTTGGAATAACAACCAAAGTATCTACGTTGTCTTTAATTCTATCTATACCGCTTATGGCATTTACCATACGCTGACGAGCTTCAAATCTGAAAGGCTTTGTTACAACGCCTACAGTAAGAACACCCATATCTTTTGCAATCTTAGCAATTACGGGAGCAGCACCTGTACCTGTTCCGCCACCCATACCACAGGTGATGAACACCATGTCTGCACCGCGAATAGCAGCTTCAAGGGCTTCTGCGCTTTCTTCCGCAGCCTTTTCACCGATTTCGGGCTTTGCACCCGCACCGAGTCCCTTTGTAAGCTTTTCACCGATCTGGATAAGTTTGGGAGCCTTGCACAACTGAAGAGCCTGCTTATCGGTATTGACGCCGATAAATTCAACCCCTGATATATCCTCTTCCACCATTCTATTTACAGCGTTGTTTCCTGCGCCACCTACACCTATAACCACAATCTTTGCAGCAGATTCAGCGTCGTTACTTATAATCTCCAGCAAGGTAATTCCTCCTTCATTCCACAAAAACTCACCATGTTTATCATATAATTATTTTGGCAACTTCGCAACAAAAAATTCAAATAAAAAACTAATTTTTCACTAATGTTTTAAATACGTCGCCACGTTCTTCGAAATTCTTAAAATAGCCGTAACTTGCCGCCGCAGGGCTTAACAATACGGCATCATTTGCCTTGGCATTTTCTTTTGCAAAATCCACGGCTTCTTCTAAATTGCTGACTAAAACTGCCTTGGGAGAATCATCATTTTTCTTTGTATTTTCATACATTTCATATATTCTCCTGCCGGACTCGTACATACATATTACATACTTAAGATGTGACTTTGCAACATAATTAATCAATTCTTCATAATCGATGTTTCTTTCCATTCCGCCAAGTAAAAGGATCGAAGCATTATGAATACTTTCAACCGCACTTATGGTTGACTTAACGGTTGTGGAAATAGAATCATCGTAATAATCAACCCCTGAAATTTTACCCACAAACTCTAACCTGTGAGGCAAAGGTTCAAAGGAAGAAACCGCTTTTATAAAGGTTTCATCGGGAATTTCGCAGTCTCTTAATGCTTCATAAGCAAATGCCACATTAAGTAAATTATGACTTCCCTTAAGTTTAACTTTGTCTATTTCATCAAAAGATTTAAAGGGAAGAACCGATGTTGAAACATAAATTGTTTTTGACTTAGATTCGCCCCATTCATCCGTAACTTCCTTTAAGGTATAAAGAAAATCTTCAGATTTTTGATACTTATAAATGTTCTTTTTGGCTAAGCCGTACTTTTCTCTTGTGCCGTAATGGTCCAAGTGATCTTCGTAGATATTTAAAAGAACAGCCTTTTTAGGAGATACCTTAGTATACTCAAGCTGATGGCATGAAAGCTCTGCCACAATGATGGTATTTTCCTTTACTTCATCTGCTATTTCAAAAAGGGGTATACCGATATTTCCCGCAAAGAGACAATCTTTACCCGCCGTTTTTAATACATGATATAAAAAGGATGAAGTGGTGCTCTTTCCTTTGGTTCCGGTAACCGCAATTATTTGGTCCCTGAATTTTTCAATAAATATTTCAGTCTGAGAAGTAATAAGGCAAGTGTACTTGCTTATATCTTCATTTAACACAATACCCGGAGACTTAAACACAACGTCATAATCGTTTAAAGAATCCTGGTATGAATCACCAAAAAGTGTGAAAACACCCGTCGGAACATCCTTTGATACGTCATTTTTATCAGCTACAGTAACGCTTTTAAAACCGCCAACTTTTAAAATGCGATTTAAGGAAGACTTTCCTTCTCTTCCAAAGCCCAGTATCAAAACTTTTTTATTTTTAATGTAAGAAAAAATCAAATCATTCATTACGTCTCCAAAAGCAGCTACTGCTTTCTTTCAAAGAAAACTCTCTTTGTGCCCTCGTCATATTCGCTCATTCTCAAAATTCCGTTTTCACCTTCCAGATTTTCAAGAATTGAAGGAAGATTCATTATCTTAATATCGATATTTTCATCGGTACCAAGGTCGATGGTAATATCGTCTTTATAAAGAAAAATCGTCCCGTTTGGAGCAAAATACATCTTTTGCGCACTGACTTCATATTTGGTCATAAGCTGGGTGACCTGAAGGACTTTTCTAAATATGTCTTTATCTTTTGCAGGAAGAGCTTCATGAAGCACCACATAGTCAAAAGAAACCCCTACGACTTCGGGGACACCTTTTGTGTAGACCTCAGATACTTCCACCACTATACCGTCTTTATCGAAATAAATATTTTTTCCAAGATAATCAATATATCCCGCAAGGGTCTTTTCGTATACAGATATCTTAATGGTATCCTTTGATTCTACGGACACATTGATTGTTTCAATAAAAGGAATGTCGGTTATTTCTTTATTCTTGTACTTATACGAAAGAAACAAAGAGTTGTCCGCATATTTATCTTTTAAAACAATTTCCTTTATCTCATCGTCCGTATAATGAAGGTTTCCTTCAACATATACATTTTTAACCGTATAGGAATATTTAACATAAAAAAAGGCGGATATTAGAATAAGCGCCGAAACAAAAAGGACGATTAAGATTACTAAAGGCTTAGGCAGCGCCCGCCTTCTTTTATAATAATCTCTCATGTTTCTTCTGTTCCCTCTTCTTTTTGCTTAACACGCATGCCACGTCTCTTTTTAAGGTTGGCTCTCTTTACTTCACCTGTTCTCTTAACCACGTTAGGGCTAATTGTAAAGTCTGCGTAGCGTGCCACATTCATAACAATTCCCATTTCGGTTAAAAGGAAAATAATACTTGAACCGCCGTAACTTATAAAGGGAAGGGAAATACCTGTATTTGGCATAACGTTTGTTACAACGCATACGTTAAAAATAACCTGAATGGCTATATGGGCAAACACACCGCCCACAAGCATATTTCCAAAGAAATCCTTTGTAAGTGTGGCAATATCCAAAATTCTGTAAAGTAAAAGTACGAACAAAAGTAAAATTGCAAAGCCTCCGAAAAGACCAAGCTCTTCACAGATGATTGAAAAAATCATATCGTTTTGGGCTTCGGGAAGGAAACCTAATTTTTGCATACTCTTTCCAAGGCCTTTTCCCCACACGCCTCCTGAACCGATTCCATATAGAGACTGAAGGGTCTGATATCCTTTTCCGTCTGCATATTTTTCGGGATTAAACCAGGCTAAGATACGCTCGGATCTGAATCCTACCTTTGATAAAGCTCCGATGTCTCCTGTTTTATGAATGGTTAAATACAAGAACAGTACATAAAGGCCGATTCCAATTAAGGCTAAAATCAATAAAAGATAAGCCTTAAAGCATCTGGGAGTCGACATTATAAGCATTGAGAAAGCAATTCCTCCCACAATTACCGCCGTACTAAGATTTCTTGTAACAAAAAGGATAAGCCCTGCGGCAAGGATGCCGGGAGCCAAAACAATAAATATATACTTAAACGAAGTGTTGTCTATATCATCTCTGTTTTGAAGATAAATAATTAAAAAGGCTGTAATCATAATAACGCCGATTTTAACTATTTCAGCGGGCTGAATGGAAAAACCTCCGATATAAATCCAACGTGTAGCACCCTTAGCAGTATGTCCCAAAGGAGACTTAACTAAAAGCAACAAAATAACGGAGATTCCGTAAGCAAAAGGAGCAAGCACCTTGTAGATATCAAACTTTAGGAAGCTCACAAAAAACATCATGACAAGGCCTATCATAGCGGATATTAACTGCTTTCTTAAATAGTAAAGCCCGTCTCCGTTATAGTCTAAAGAAGCAGAATAAGAGCTTGTGGAATAAACCATAACAAGCCCAAAGCCAAGCAAAAACAACAATATGAAAAGAAGTGTAAAATCAAAGTAACTTCCTTTATTTTTTCGTTTTCTTACTGCTTCTGCCATAATCTTAAATACTCACTAAATAAACAATAAAACAAATGCTCCAAGTACAAGGGTAACAGTTGCAAATACCGCAACAACCTTAGGTTCTGACCATCCGGATAATTCAAAGTGATGGTGAATAGGTGTCATTTTAAATATTCTCTTTCCCTTAGTAGCTTTAAAATAAAGCACCTGCATAATTACGCTTAAAACTTCCGCAAAATAGATTAATGCAATTACGGGAAGGTATAAAGGAAGCTTTAATGAAAAGGCAAGTCCGCAAACAAGTGCGCCAAGTGCCAAAGAACCTGTATCTCCCATAAATACTTTAGCTTTATTAACATTAAACATTAAAAATCCAAGTAATGCTCCAAGGAAAATTGAGCTTATCATTCCAACGGATTCAGAAGCACCAATGGAAGCAAAAATAAAGAAAGCAAGTAAAGCGCTTGTAACCGATGTTTCAAGTCCGTCAACACCGTCTGTAAAGTTAGATCCGTTAACGGTACCTACAATAATAAAGATGATTGCAGGAATAGATAACCATCCAAAGTTAACTGTTCTTTGTGTAAAAGGAATTACCATATCAAAAAGCTCGGGGCTGTTTGCCTTAATGTACAAAGCATAAACCAAAGCAAATACAATCTGAAGTGAAAACTTCTGCCATGCTCTTAAACCAAGAGACCTCTTTAAAACAACCTTTATAAAGTCATCCAAAAATCCTATAAGCATAAAGCCTAGGGTAAGAAGTAAGGTAGGCACCATATCGGGATAATTCTTTATTTGAAAAGCACATACCGCGAAGGCTGAAATCAAATAAATGAAGGCTCCCATTGTAGGTGTACCGGTCTTTTTAAGATGGCTTTCGGGACCGTCTTCTCTTTCCGTTTGACCTGCTTTAATCTTTCTTAGAATAGGTAAAATTACGGGGCCTAAAACTATACTTATAAAAAACGCGATTAAAGCCGCTATGATTAATTGATTTCTCACTGCTCATTCTCCTTAGCTTCTTCATTAACCTCATTGCCGGAAGCATCTTCCATGGCAACACGGTTAGTATATATCGAAAGTTCTCTTTGAAGCAATTCTTCTCTTTCCTTATCACTTACTGCTTCCGTCATGGGAATGTTTAAGTAAGGAAGGATATCCGTAAGTATCTCTCTTGATACTATTGTTGCATACTTTGCATCTTCCTGAACGGATACGTTTGGTCTGTCTATAACCACATAACAAATAATTTCAGGATTATCTGCGGGTGCATGGGAGATAAAAGAAACCACATACTCTCCGTTACCTCTGGGAAGTGTTTCTGCAGTACCTGTCTTACCGCCAATGGCATAACCTGCAGGCTTTGCTCTCCAACCTGTACCGTCTGTAACAACAGCATTACAATAATCCACAATCATATCTGATGTTTTGGAAGAAACAATCTGCTTAACCATTCTTGGCTCAATGTTTTTAACAACAGAACCTGAAGGGCTTAATATTTTCGAAACAACGTGAGGCTCGTAATAATAACCGCCGTTAACAAGTGCTGCATATCCTGCGGCCATCTGAATCATGCTTACGTTAAAGCCCTGACCAAAGCTTGCGGTTGCAAGTTCCGATTCATTTAATGTAGCATCCGTAAATACCAAAGAATCCGTACGGGTCTCACCGGCTAAATCTATATTAGTCTTTAAACCTAAGTTAAATTCTGACTGATAATCAAGGAAAATATCTTTTCCTATAGCACTGCTCATTTTCATTAGGGCTACGTTACAAGACTTCGCAACTGCACCCTTAACATCCAAAAGGCCGTCACCTGCAGTGTTATGACAGTGAATCTTATGTCCTGCCACTTCCAAAAATCCGTTACACATATAGGTTTCGTTACCTGTTACTCTTCCGCTCTCTAAGCCCATAGCAACGGTGAATGGCTTCATAACGGAACCGGGTTCATATGAATCTGTAATACAGAAGTTTTTCCATAAAGCATCGTAGGCATCCTTAAGGGTGTCCTCTTCTTCCATTTGCTTTATCTGTTCTTCCGTATAATACTCAGAAATATTTTTAGGATCGTTTAAATCAAAGTTAGGGTAACTTGCCATTGCAAGGATTTCGCCTGAGTCAGCCTTTAAAACGATACAACCAATGTTGTTTGCACCAAAGCCTTCTCTTGCATTGTCTTTATATTCAAGGGCAAATTCTTTTAAATGCTTTTCAACCATCATCTGAAGGTTTGCATCTATTGTGGTAACAAGGGTATTTCCGTCTACTGCGGGAACCGTTGTAACTTCAACCACGGAATCATCGCTTAAATATCCGTACTGTCTTCCGCTGACACCTGTCAAAATGTCGTTATAATACTCTTCAAGTCCGTATGATGCCTGGCCCGTTGATAAAGAAAAACCTATAAGATCACAGGCCAAAGGTCCCTGCGGATAAAATCTTGTGTAGTACTTTTCAAACCAAACGCCACATACGTGCTCATCATAAAGGCTTGTTTCTTCCTCGCCTTTTTTAGGCTTTGTGATATAAGGAAGAAACCTGCTCATTTCATCGAAAGATACGTTTCTTTTTACAATGTAATACTGTGATGAAGGAACGGACTCAATGTATGCATTAAGTTCTCCCTTATCTATAGAAAAGATAGATTCAAGGGCGTTTAATGTAGCTGTTTTACATTTAGGGTCGTAATTTCCGTTAATATCCGTATCTGCGTCTATAAGCTGCTTAGCATCCAAAATTACGTTATATGTTTCTTTACTTGCAGCCAAAACGGTACCGTTAGCATCGATAATTTCTCCGCGCTTTGCGTTTAAGGTCTTTGAGTCAAAGGCCTGCTGGGAAAGAATTCTTTGCTGGTATTCCGTGTCGTTATCCTTGGTAATAAAAATAAGGCGAACGCTCAGGCCTACAAAAGCTAAGAGTACAATAAAGAAAAATACTCCGAGCCTAATTGCAACGTCCTGTGCGCTGCCTTTTAAATTACGTTTGTTTCTATTTTGTTCCAAAGCTTAAACACCTGCTATTTCGATATATCGCTTAATTGCCTTACGTAGTCGCTGTTTTCGCGGGTATATGTAACGATCTGGTCTTCGGAAGCATATACCATGCCAAGCTCTTCGATGGCAATTCTTTTAATCTCATCATAATCTATTGCATTAATCATTTTACTATACTCATCATCATTTGCAAGTGTCAAATTGTTGAGTCTCTGCTCGTAGATAGCGATATTTTCAACAGAATTTGCGATTTCTGACTGAAGTCTTAAATAAGAAACCAAAGCGTAAGCCGTTACAAAAACTGCAACCGTTAAGAACAAAACGTAGAAAAAGCTCATGTTCTTCTTTTCCTGTAAGTTTTGACCTTCATATACTTTTAAAGGACTAAAAGAAGGACGCTCTTCGATCGCCTTTTTTACGTCAATATTTCTTGCAGTTGTGTCATAAACATATCTGCCGTTTGATAATCTTAGATTATTTGTTGCCATAACTTTTACTTCCTTTCAAATACTCTCAGCTTTGCGCTTTTGGATCTTGAATTTTCTTCAAGCTCTTTTTCGCTTGGTAATATTGGTTTCTTTGTTAACTGCTTTCCCTTTGAAACTTTTCCGCATACACATACAGGAAAGTTCTTGGGGCATTCGCAAGGGTCTTCACTCTTTTTAAATGAGGTCTTTACTATTCTGTCTTCCAATGAATGGAAGGTAATGATTGCAAATCTTCCGCCGGGATTTAAGAAATCAGTCATTTCATCAAGTGAATCTCTTAAAACCTCAAGTTCGTGATTACATTCAATTCTTATTGCCTGGAATGTTCTTTTTGAAGGATGTCCGCCGGTTGCTCTCATCTTCATGGGGATGGCCGCCTTTATCACTTCGTTTAATTCAAAGGTTGTTTCTATAGGTTTCTTTTCGCGTTCAATGCAAATGTGCTTTGCAATGTTTTGCGCGAATTGATCTTCGCCGTATTCTTTAATGATTCTTGCAAGTTCTTTCTGAGAATATGTGTTGACAATATCCTTCGCCGTAAGCGTCTGTCTATCGTCCATTCTCATATCTAAAGCTGTGTCATACTTATAGGAAAATCCTCTTTCAACAGTGTCTAACTGGTAAGAAGAAACCCCTAAGTCTAGGAGGATACCATCCACTCCCCCAACTCCCATTTCTTTTAAGATGCTCACTGCATCTTTATAGTTGGAACGAATAATGGTCACGTGGTCTTTAAACTCTGAAAGCCTTTTGCCGGCTGCCTCAATGGCTGCCTCATCCTGATCGACTCCGTAGAGATGACCGCCATTCGTTAACCTCTTTGCTATCTCGTAGGAATGACCTGCTCCTCCGAGAGTGCCGTCTAAATAAATCCCATCCGGTTTGATATTTAAATTTTCAATTGTTTCATTAAGCATTACCGAATAGTGTTTAAATTCCATGTTTTATTCCTATATACCAAGGTCCGCCATTTGCTCTGCAATTGATTCCATATCATCAATATTTGAAGCTGCTTCCCAGTTTGCCTTGTTCCAGATTTCAATTCTGTTTGCAATTCCCACAAGAACAATTTCTTTATCAAGTGATGCGAAGGTTCTTAAAACCTGTGGGATTAAGATTCTTCCCTGCTTATCAAGCTCTACCGTAGCAGCTCCGCCAAGCATGAATCTTGCAAAAGTACGTGCGTTTTTATTTGTAAGGGGAAGGGCTCTTAACTTATCTTCTAAAGCCTTCCACTCGGTATTGTTGTAAATAAACAAGCAGTCATCCAAGCCTTTGGTGATAACGAATTCGTTTCCAAGTTCTTCACGAAACTTAGAGGGAATGATCAATCGGCCTTTTTCATCAACTGAGTGGTTGTATTCGCCCATGAACATTCCGATCACCTCCTTACTCTAAAATCGTACCACTTTCACCCACGTAGTAACCACTTTCTTCCACTTGTACCCACATTTTACAACATTTCCACTCCCATTGCAACCCCTTGGTTGTTAATTTTTTGTTGATTTTACGCCATTTGTCGGCATTTTCAGGCATAAAAAAAGACATCCCCAAGATATTGAGAATGTCATTTTTTGTAATACTATATTTAGAAATATTTAAGAATTATACATTAAATCTAAAGAGAATTACGTCACCATCTTTAACTACATATTCTTTTCCTTCGATGCCAACAAGTCCTTTTTCTTTAGCTGCAGATAAAGAACCCTGTTCAAGAAGGTCTTTATAGTTAATAACTTCTGCCTTAATAAATCCTCTTTCAAAGTCTGTGTGAATCTTTCCGGCTGCCTGAGGAGCTTTTGTACCCTTCTTAATGGTCCAAGCACGGCACTCATCTTCTCCTGCTGTTAAGAAGCTCATAAGGCCCAAAAGATCGTAGCTAGCTTTAATAAGCTTATCAAGACCTGATTCCTTTAACCCCATGGCATCAAGGTATTCAGCCTTTTCATCATCGTCAAGCTCAGAAATTTCTTCTTCAATCTTTGCGCAAACAACAAATACTCCGCTTCCTTCTTTTGCGGCAAAATCTCTGACTTTTTTAACCATTTCATTGGAGGCGCCGTCATCTGCCAAATCTTCTTCGGCAACGTTTGCGGCATAAATAACAGGCTTATATGTAAGGAAGTTATAATCCTTCATAAGTAAGAGTTCGTCTTCATCATCGATTTCAAGACTTCTTGCAGCCTTTCCTTCTTCAAGATGAGCCTTTACTCTGAGTAGAAGCGCCTCTTCCTTCTGAAGAGTCTTATCCATTCTTGCAGCCTTTGTTACCTTTGACAAACGTCTTTCAAGGACTTCAAGGTCTGCAAAGATAAGTTCAAGATTGATTACATCAATATCTCTTATAGGATCAACGGAACCGTCAACATGAATGACGTTTGTATCTTCAAAGCATCTTACTACGTGAACGATTGCATCTGTTTCTCTGATGTTTGATAAAAACTGGTTTCCTAAGCCTTCACCCTTTGAAGCGCCCTTAACCAATCCTGCAATATCTACAAATTCTATAACGGCGGGTGTAACTTTCTTTGTGTGATAAAGTTCTCCCAAAAGCTTGATTCTTTCATCGGGTACCGCTACAACACCGATGTTTGGATCTATTGTACAAAAAGGGAAATTTGCTGCCTGAGCGCCCGCTTTTGTAAGTGAATTAAAAAGGGTGCTCTTTCCGACGTTGGGAAGGCCCACGATTCCTAGTTTCATTTTATTTCCTCCATGCCCGAATTTACGGGCTTTTCTTGTATTTTATTCAGGAGGTTTACGCCAATTAGCGTAAACCTATTGATTATTTTTTACTTTCCTTCTTCAAAAAAAGAGCCTAAGCGCGAGCAATATATTACCACAATCAGGCTCTTTTATCAATACATCCCGATACCGCTATAAGCTGCCAGTTCACAAATATTTTATAAATATTGTTAGCACTCTCCCTTGACGAGTGCTAATCTTGGTGGTATAACATAATCGAACAGAGGAACAGAGAAGACCATAAGAACGGTATGTTCCAATGATCTAATCCCTCCTTCCCCTTGCTCAGTAGCTATTAACAAGTATTGAGTTAAAGGAGGTAAGCATTATGTTAAGACCTAGTATTTTTGGAGAGGATTTGTTTGATGATTGGTTCGCATTCCCGGATTTCAGAGATTTGGACAGAACCGAAAGAAAGCTGTACGGCAGACGTGCCGACAGGATGATGAAGACCGATGTTCAAGATCATGACGATCACTACGAAGTAGATATCGATTTACCCGGCTTCAAGAAAGAAGAGATTAGTTTGGAGCTGAACAACGGATATCTAATAGTCAGCGCAAACAAGGGTCTGGATAAGGACGAAAAGGATAAGAAGGGCAAACTCATCAGACAGGAGCGCTATTCCGGATCAATGCAGAGAAGCTTCTATGTCGGCGAGGACATCACCGAGAAAGACATCAAGGCAAGCTTCAAACACGGTGTATTGAACCTTACCCTTCCTAAGAAGGACAAAGAAAAGCTTCCCGAAAAGAAGCAGATACTCATTGAAGGATGACTTAAAAACCGGCCTGCGGGTTTCCCGCAGGCCTTTTCTTATGCTTCTCTCATCTTGCTTCTGACATAAAGAAATCCAGCACCGGAAGGTTATCCGATGCTGTTTATAAGTTATTCTATGGCTAATTTAGAGTAAAGTTCATCAGACGCCACTTCCTTTGCGGCAAAGGGTCCGGGAATAACGCCCACTGCTCTGTGATTACCAAAGTAATCGTAATTAAAGGTAATGGGGGTTCCATCGGGATTTTCAAACTTCTGCTGGGGTTCAAAGGCCTTTCCTAAGGTATCTGTTGAAATCATATCAACTTCAAAGTCTTTAAGCACATCGTAGATGTTTGTATCAAGGAAGTATTTTCCGTTCTTTTCACAAACGTCTACATATACCTTTCCGGAATTATCAAAGAAAGCATTCTTTTCATTCTTCCAACCCTTAGCGCCTTCAAAATAAGCGTTACCGTTAACCCATACGGGCAGGTGTGAAAAATGGAATTTATCATGCTTCATCATGTTAGGAAACTCTTCTTCCATTTCAAACCAGCTTATCCATTCATCGTAGGTAGGATATTCATCAAAGCAATATGTTCCCACCTTTCTGTTTTCAATCTGCTTTTCTTCGGGCTTTGAGTCATTTGTAAGAACCCAGTCTTCCGAAGGCCACTTCTGAATAAAGATGTTGTTGTAGAATCTGTCATCTCCGTGAAGGATGGTCATAAAGCCCATTACTTCTGTTCTGTGAGGCATATGGTAGGGTGTGTATCTCCAATGTGTACCGTCTCCAACAAAGGTAAATGCTCCGGCGCAAAGGTTATGAACCATAGCAACACCCTGAGTTGCAATTCTTAATGAAACATCCGACAAAAGAATGTTGTTATCAATAAGTGTGGGACCGTGGCTGACTTCTACAAATATATCCTGACAGGTCATACCGCCCTCTAACTGCTTTGCAAATTCGGGACGCTCATTATCATGAAGAAGATTCTGAGTGATTCTTGTGCCCTGTGCTTCCCAGTCGCACCAAATACCCATTGTACAATGATGGATATGGTTTCTTCTCATAATAACGTCGATTGCTGCATGCATCTTAATGCCCGCGATTTCGGCGCCTCCAAGTTCCATCATGTTGTTTATATGGTGAATGTGATTATCTTCAATAATGCTGAAAACTCCGCCCATACGGCCGATAATACCACCCTGTTCGCAGTGGTGGATATTGTTTCTTCTTATAATGTGGCCGCCGATTTTTTCTTTAAGCCATCCGTAATACTGACCTCTGCATACAGAGTCTCTTTCCATCTGAGTGGGGCTCTTTAAGTGCTGAGTGGTATAGAAATTGCTGTTTTCAGGATCGTAATAACGTCCTACGCAAATACCTGCGCACTTACTTCCCCAGATTTCACAATCTTCAATAATCCAGCCTTTACTCCAGTGAGGAGCTATCATTCCGTCCTGGTAAGCTGCGGGAGGAGCCCATGTGGTTGCTGCTTTATTAATGTTAAATCCTGTAACGGTAATATAGCCTATACCCTCTTCCTGTGGCATAAAGCATTCTCGTCTTACTGTAATTTCAACGTTTTCTTTGTTAGGATCTTTTCCCCCGAAATTTGCATAGAAAACTGTCTCATCAGTTTCTTTATCCTGAGTGGCAAACCATTTTCTCTTTGATTTTTCGGGAACCCATGAGCATTCGTATACTTTAGCTTCAATACATTCTTCAATACTTAAAGCTTCATATAAAGCCTCATCATTTAACCACACGCATCCTGTGTGCTTGTTGGGTGTGGCAAAATACCAGTCACCGTATACTAAAGTGGTGTACGGATTATAGTCGTTAAATATGCCGTTTTTAACCCTGGCACACCATACATCGCCTTTATATTTTTCCCACTTTTCAACCTTTTCGGCGCCTGTAATGATAGCCCCTAAAGGCTTTTCACTCTTGTAAGTGATGCGGTTATCTTCTGTGCCCGCATAAACAGGATTAACGTTTTCTCTGTAAGTTCCCGGTAAAACCAAAACTTCGTCTCCGGGCTTAGCTATTTTAGCCGCCTCATTAATCCTCTTAAAGGGTAATTCCTTACTTCCGTTTCCGTCATGCTTTGCATTAGCGTCAACATAAATTATCATAAAGACCTCTTTCCGGTAATGCCTTTATCCAGTTTCTTCGGCACCCACTTTTATATTATATATTTTAGCCCTTAACGGCTCCTGCCATCATACCTTTAACCAGCTTATCCTGGAATATGATAAATAAAATTATCATAGGAAGGACAGAGAGAGTCAATACCGCCATATTAATGGGGATATTAAGAGAATGCTCACCCTTAAATTGTCCAAGGGCCAAAGGAAGTGTTTTCTTTGCGGGTGTAATAAGGAAGGTATTTGCAAAAGCAAATTCATTCCACATTGATACACCGTTATAAATTGCAAGTGTGGATAATCCCGACTTAGATAAAGGAAGGATTATCTTAAAGAAGTTTTTAAACTTATTGCATCCGTCAATTTCCGCAGACTCTTCTATTTCCTTGGGTATTGTCTTCATAAATGCCGTTAAAATAAACACTGACATAGGAAGAGCAAATGCTACGTATGGACCTATAAGAGATCCAAGGGAGTCGTACAATCCAACGTTTGTTGTCAATTTAAAAATAGGAATCAATGTAACATGCATAGGCACTGACATCATTGCTACTATTGTGGCATATATAAATGCGTTTAACTTAAACTTCATTCTTGCCAAAGGGTATGCCGCAAAGGCAGAAATTGCAAGCATTAATATCAGTGATACCGCCACCACGATTACGCTTCGCAGGAAATATCCAAAGAAACCGTGTGTGACAACTTCAAAATAGTTTTTAAAGTACCAAGGATCCGGCAGATGGAAAACACCTTGCTGAAGCATATCAAACTGCTTTCTAAAGGAGTTAACTATCATAAAGAAGAAAGGTGTAAGTGTAAGCACAAGCTGAATGAGCGCAAAGAAAAACGCTATCGCCCATGCAATTTTTGATTTTATTTTTGATTTTTTGTATTCATTCATATCAATAGTCCTCCTTAACTTTAAATACTTTGTTAAAGAGAAGCGCTATAGCCGTAATTAAGATGAACATGCCGGCAGCAACCGTGGAGCCGTATCCCATATTAAATTGCTGGAATGAAAGCTTGTACATGTAGGTAGCCATTAATTCTGTGGTGCCTGCAGGTCCGCCCTGAGTCATGTTCCAAATCATATCAAAGTATTTTAAGGATCCGATTAAAGACATGGTGCATGCGGTTTTAAAAATCGGTCCGAGTAAAGGTATTGCAATGTGACGCAAATACTGCCCTCTTGTGGCTCCGTCAATGATTGCGGCTTCATAAATTGTGGTATCAATATTACCGTAGCCGGCAATAAAGTAAACCATGTAGAAAGGAGTAAACTGCCAAGCCATAACACCTATTATGGTGTATAAAGCATTGGGCGCCTTTCCTAAAAGATCTATGGTGGTCCTCTTTCCGTTAATTATGGTTGCTAAAGAAGAAATAAGACCTCCGTTTGTGGCAAGGGCATATACAAACAAGAATGCGATTGCTACAGAGCTCATAAGGTATGGTAAAAACCATATAATCTTAAAGAAATTAAACTTCTTTCCACCGGCATCAAGAAATGTTGCCAAAAGCATACCGATGGGAATCTGCAAAAGAATTGAGCATACCATTACAATCAGGTTATGTTCAAAAGATTTCCAAAACATTTCATCATGAAGAAGTTCCTTCCAGTTTCCAAGACCGTTATAAATTCTGTCTGCCGAAATTCCGTTCCACTTAAATCCGCTGATAGCAAAAGTATCAAATACGGGATAAACAATAAAAATAGCTATAAGTATCAGTGCCGGCAGCAGGAACACTGTTGCTGCTTTGGCCGTACTCCTTGCCTTTGCCCGAGCAAGCCCTATATTTCTACCTTTTTCCATTAAGCTCCTCCTGTTTTAAAACTGATTACTTAAGAAGCTGCCCGCAGGAGAATCGCTCCTGCCGGCAGCGTTTTTTTAAAAGGGTTAATCCCAAAAGTAACTATTTATTCAGCCAATGCTTTCTTCATAGCAGCATCCTGCTCTTCACCGATTTCCTTGGGTGTCTTTTCAAGACCGAAGAGCTCTGTCATGCAGTTCTTATGAACTTCTGTAACAGATGCGGGTAAGTACTGGTCGTACCAAAGCTGAACGTTTGAAGCCTTGAAGAATTCATCGATGATGTACTTATTGTTGGGATCTTCGATGTTTTCGTTAAAGCCCTTGATTGAAGGTACTGTACCTGCAGCTACCTGAGCGGCATTGTAGGTATCATCGTTAAAGTACTGAGTTGCAAGTACATAGCAAGCATCGAGTAATTCCTGGTCTACTGAACCATCTTCTTTAAAGCAGTTAAATGACATTCCCATACCGATTGCAGTACCGATTTCTACGTTCTGAGGAACACCTGCAGCCTTAGCTTCGGAGTCTTCGGGGAAACGGAATACTGAAATGTTTTCGTTGTACCATTCTTCGTTATCTGCCTTGATACCGCCAACCTGCCATGAGCCGTGAAGCATCATTGCTGCGGATCCGTCATATAAAAGTGCTCTATCCTGGTTATCATCTGCTGAAAGTGAGTTAACACCATCGGGGAAGTATCCCTTCTTAACCCATTCCTGAATCTTTTCGCCTGCATAGATGAATGCAGGGCTTGTAAATGTACCGCCGTTTTCCTGAGTGTATGCTGCATCAAATTCAGCATTTCCTGAGTGACGTGCTACAAGGTACATATAGTACATAGAACCTGTCCACTTTGAAGCATTTGCAAGTGTGAAAGGAATAATTCCGTTTGCTTTAAGTGTTTCACATACAGCTTCAAGTTCATCAATTGTTGTAGGAACTTCCAAACCAAGTTCAGCGAATATTGTCTTATTGTAGAAAATATCGCAGCCTGTAAGTCCGCTGTAAGGAATAGCAAGCATCTTTCCGTCAAATGTTGACTGAGCTACAGCTGCATCAACATATTCGGGATGATCGTACTTTGCATACATTTCTGTAATGTCGTTTGCATGGCCTGACTTATAGTATTCAGCCATGGGACCGCCACCCCAGTGACCGTAGATGTTAGGGCACTGGCCTGAGCTCATTGCTACAATAAGCTGCTGCTTATATGTATCGTTTTGCTGGTGTACCTGATTAACTGTGATGTTGGGATAGTCGGCAGTAAATCTTGCTACTGCAGCTTCCGCAATTGATTTGTTGGGCTCTTCGGTTGAAATATCCCAAAGAGTGATTGTCAAAGGCTCAGTTGTAAGAACAGGAAGGTTCTTTCCGTCAGTCTGCTTTGCAGGAGCCGATGTGTCTGTTGCCTCTGTTGTCTGAGTTTCGGTCTTAGTCTCTGTCTTTGCTGATGCAGGAGCATTTGAAGCGGCACTTCCGCAGCCTGCAAGCATAGATACTGCCAAAACCGATGAACAAAGAATTGCTAATACCCGTTTTTTCATATCTTTTCCTCCTATTGTTAAATGCTCGATGACTTAATGATAAAAAAGCCATCCCCCTATGAAACAATTAACTGTTCATATCATTTATATACATTATTTCAATAGTCATTTTCTTGCACATAATTGCTTTACACCGTACCAAAATTGCTATTTTAAATGTACAACTTGTTTAAATATATATTTATGTTAAATTTGTGCTATAGCAAAATGCTAAATAATAGTGTATATTCAAGCCGTAAATATGGTATATTGTCTAGTAAAATTATAGGTAAAATTTTACCTTCTGTATTTTAGTTAAAAAACATGGCAATTTTTAACCTATAGGTGGGGGTAAATATGAAAAGCGAATTAACATATGTAAAGGGAGCAAGGGAAAGCATCAGGCATAAGATAAACACCAATATAAGGATGTTTATAAACAGGCTTCATTCAGATTTTCCGCCTCATTGGCATACAGACATCGAGATCATCTGCCCGATGGAAGCTCCATACAACGTGATATGTTCTAATCAGAAATATTTTGTGGATATAGGAGACATTCTTTTAATATGTCCTGCCGTACTTCACGAAATCTTCTCTCCCACACCGGGAGCAAGACTTTATATTCAGGCAGACTTTTCGGGCATAGTTTCTTTAAAAGAATTGGATAAAGCTTTCAGATTAATGTCTCCCGCCCTTCACATAAAGAAAAAAAGCTGCCCTAAAGATGTATACGAAAAGCTTTTTGATTACATAGGAAGAATCAAGGAATTATACTTTGGCTCACAAGCCGCCGCTTCTTCAAACATCGAACCTTTTGATGAAAATGTAACTGCCTTTACGGAGTTAGACCCCTTCGGAGAACTTGAAATATATTCAATCTTAATGGAATTTATAGCATATTGCGCCAAAAACATAGGGCTGTTTATAGGTTCTGATTCCGTTGCTCCTTTAAATACCTTTAAAAACAGCATTTCTCTTAGCAATGTATGCGCCTATATTTCAGAGCATTTTACGGAAAACATATCATTAGAGAGTGTGGCATCATATGCCGGATTCAGTAAGTATCATTTTGAAAGAATATTCAGTGACTACACCGGGGTAACCTTTTATCAGTATCTTCAGCAAATGAGAATAAATTATGCCCAGACTCTTCTTTCAAATCCTGAACTTTCAATCACCGATATTTCTTATCAGGCAGGATTTGCAAGCAGCGCAGCCTTCACAAGAGCTTTCAGAAAAAGTACGGGATACCCACCGTCACAATTTAGAATGTTAAACGAAGTAAGGCACCCCCTTCCGGCAAATCCTCATTTTGCAAAATATAATAAAGCCACCGTATAAAAAAAGGCTATCCGTTTCCGGATAGCCTTTAATTCTTTTTTCTAAATATACTCTTTTAATATATCCAAAGCAGGCCTTATATTTTCGGTCTCTATCTTACTGCAGGACAGTAAAATTGCATCCTCTCCTTTTGAATCTTTAATAAGGCTAAACTTAACGGGGCATTTATCTAACTTTTCTATATTAAGTTTCCCCTTTGGTTTAAACCCAACTTCCATTCCGCTATCCCCCAAAAAGACCTTGCCCATGTCTTTAAACTCTTCGTTTAAAATACTTACCATGGCTTCTCTCTTACTCTCATAATATCTTCTTGTTTTCTTTATGTGCCTGTTTAAATGTCCGTCTCTTAAAAACTGGGAAAGAGCTATCTGCTCTGTAACAGATGCGGTTTGATTATATAGCCTTTTAATGCGCTTATATTCTGAAAGCATTCCCCTTTCAAGCACCAGGAAGCTTATTCTTACGCTTGGAAGAAGCACTCTTGAAAAAGAGCCTAAAAATACAGTGTTCTTGCCCCCTGTCATGGCATAAAGGCTGGGAGTTGGCTTACTTGAAAACACAAAGTCGTTTTGATAGTCATCTTCAATAATTAAATGATTGTTTTTAAGTGCGTGCTCAATAAGCTCATGACGCCTTTTCATGGTCATTACTTCACCGTATTTTGTCATATAAGAGGGAGTTACGTATAAAACATGGCTTTCTTTATCCCTGTAGTTTACTTTATATCCTGCATTTAAAAAGGTGGTGGCACCATCTGTAAAGTTCGATGTGGGAAAAGAAACACTTTTCTCTCCGTCAATTAAAGCAATTAAAATCTGCAAAAGATTTTGATATCCGGCACCGATTACAATGTCTTCTTTAGAACAGATTATGTTTCTTGTTTTTCTTATATGATTTGCTATTTCGATCCTTAAATCCTCTTCCCCTTGGGAATCCGCGTATGATAAAAGTCTGTCTTCCTGCCTTAATGCAGACTTCATGTATCTTGTCCAAAGCTTAAGGCAAGAAACCGTCTTGTCCTCACCTATTGTTTGAAAATCATACTTATAGTTTTGCTTTTGAAGGCTTTCTTCTTTCTTTAACTTGGTATCTTTGTTTAGGAAATTGCCCGCGGTATCTGACACAAAGTAGCCCACCTTTTCAACAGGATAAATAAACCCATCGGCAGATAACTGTAAGTATCCTGTTTCAGCGGATGTCTTACTTACACCTAGAATCTTTTGAGTCTTTCTTAAAGAAGGAATCCTCTCTCCGGGCTTAAGTCTCTTTCTTTCTATTTCATCTTTGTAATAGGCATAGACTTTTTCATAAACCTTATCCATAAACTGTCCCCTAAAAAATAATCGTTTTTGTGTATTTTTATGATACCAGATTACTGTTATTATATTTCCAAGTTACAAAGTTGAAAAGTCTTTTCAAAGAAATTTTAATATAGGAGAATACGTTATGGGAAACACAGTAGAAACTGTTAAGACGACACAGTCGTTTAAGACAAAGCATTTAATATTATCTGCATTATTTGCAGCATTAACATTTGTTGGAACATCAGTAATTAAGATTCCTACGGTGACACAAGGATACATTCATCCGGGAGATGGATTTGTGCTTTTATCGGGATTGTTGCTTGGCCCCGTTTACGGCACACTTGCCGCTGGTATAGGTTCGGCCCTTGCCGATATCCTCGGAGGCTATTTTATCTACGCTCCCGCTACTTTTATTATTAAAGCTTTATCTGCATTAATTGCATTTTTAGGTTTTAAGGCCTTAACAAAGAAAGAAACAAAAACCACCATTCCTCAGGTTATAGCCTCCGGTATCTTTGGTGAAATCATTATGGTGGCAGGCTACTTCCTGTTTGAAATCTTTATGTTGTCAATTGTAAACGGTACCGATTTACATGCAGGTTTAATAGGCTCAGCCGCAGGAATTATTCCAAACATTGTTCAAGGCGTTGCAGGCGTTATCATTTCAACATTACTTCATCCTTTACTTAAAAATCTTATTAAGCATCAATAATTTTAAAAAACCGCTTACGATTTTTCGCAAGCGGTTTTTATTATTGTAAGAATTCTGACTGAACCTGTAATACGTCATTAAAATAATTGTTAGCAATCATAAACATTGCCATTGTGGTTAATACCACAAGGCCTTCCTGACCAAGATGCGCTTTAAGTCTGTCAAAAAGCTCTGCAGGAATATTCTTCCTGTCTCTTACAATCGCTCTTGCATATTCAATGACAAGTTCTTCTTCCTCTGTATAATCGGGATTGTTAATATCAAATCCGATTGATTCCATGTACTTTTTATAAAACGTTGTGCATACAAGGCAATCGTTTTCAACAGAGATTGCATACTCAAAAAGATTTGCCGCTCTTTTTGAAATGAATTTCTGAAGTTCTTTGCTCATTTCATAAGATTTAACTTCCAAAGCTTCAAATGCCGGCACGTTGTGTAAAAGAGTACGCTTTTCATTTGTAATTGTATAGCCCTTATCAAGGTGCTTTTTAACGGCTTCTTTTACTTCATCGGAAGCATTATCGATGTCTACCAAATCAATAATCGGCATAGATTTATTCTCCTACTCGTTTTGCTTTAACCACCAGTCTGTGGGTGCCTATAACTACGGGAGTGCAGGTATATAGAGTAAGCTCTTCTCTATCCGTATTATCAAGCACGCTTAAGTCATCAGGCTCAACCACGATTATATCATAGACTTCGTACTTGTATGTATCATCTTTAGTATCAACGTAAATATAGTCGCCGGTCTTTACTTCATTAAGCCTGTTAAAGTATTTTCCAAAGCTATAGTTTCTGTGGCCTGCAATGACGCAGTTTCCAACTTCTCCTACTAAAGCCGTATCAGGTTCATGGCCCAAGGAATCTGCCAATACGCCATCGCTTACCCCTTCTCTAACAGGGCTTTCAGACTCTATGGTTGGAATCCTTAATATGTATAGAATATCACCGGTATTTACAGACACGTCTGCTGCCAAATCGGCCTTAATATCTTCAATGGCCTCATCTTTATCGGCTTCTTCATTTAAAGACTTATCTTCTTTTAAAGGCGCTTCCTTACTATCTAAAACCATTTGCTTAAATTCATTAATGGCTTCTTTTTGCATTGCTCTTTGCTCTAAATTAAGCACAACAGAGCCAACCACTATAAGCAGGCCAAAAGAAATCAAAAGACCGCCTAAAAGATTTATTAGTTTCTTTTTCATTTCTTTTTCTTTCCCACTATCATAAAGACGCCACCAACAATCATTAAGATTCCTGCGCCGTATCCGACAACTGTGCCCACAAATCCGCCGGTCTTTGCTAAAGTACGCCTATTTCCGGTCTGTAAAGGAGTGATTGCGTTTTCGGCAGGCTTATTATCATTCTTTGATTTATCAGAATGCTCTGAATGATCTGAATGGTCTGAGCCCTTGGATGATGAATTTCCTCTTAAAGCTGTTTTTTTACTTGGATCTACATAATCCTTTGACACAAGCTTTCCGTTTTCATCAATCATTACAACGGTTGAAACCTTTTTACCGGTTTTATCAATGGTTGTAAGAACATACTCAACCTGAGGCTGTAATGTTAAATCCGTTCCGTCAGCCTTAGTCCAATAAGGAGTATCTTCTAAGCCTGTTGCCACACCGTTATCATATTTAACCGGAGTAAGCGTCATGTCATTATAATCATCTACATTAATTGAAGGCCCTGCCTTTGCACCGGGCTTATTCTTTACAGCCTTTGAGGTATCTGTTTTTTCCGGAACTACAATCTTTGAGTCAACTATTTCCAGATTTGTGCTGTTATCCGTAGGATCGATTTCCAATAAGTTTGAAGTCAAATTTTTCTTTATTGAAAACTTAAGTAACTTACTCTCTGTCAAAAAGCCGTTAGGAGCAAGTGTACGCTCTAAGGTGTAGTCTCCTTCGGGAAGAGTGATATCTTTAGTGATGCCGTCGCTCTCCCACTCTTTAACTACGCCCTTTTTATCTTTAAGCACAAACTTAGCTCCCTTAAGGGGCTTACCCTGAGCTTCTGATATATCGTCAACACTTATCTTCATGCTTTCTTTCTTGGAATCATACATTGTAATCTTATTTCCCGAAAGAACAGCATTTGAAGATGAGCCTAAAAGCGTAAGTTCATGAGTTGATTCATCAATCACAAACTTATAGCCTTCTTTTGCATCTCCGTGATATTCATAAGGGTTTACGGACTCTTTTACTTCATACTCTATTCCGTATACAGCTTTAAAGGGCTCCGTGCTGTCAGAATTCCATACTTCCTTTGTGCCCTTATAAACAGAAATCTTTGCGGGAGAAGAATTATTCTTAACTAAGTCTGTCTTCTTATCGCTGTTATCCAAAAGATTAAATGTAACTTCTTTAGAGGGCTTTGAATTTGTAAAGGTGTTATTCTTTATTCCTTCTATAGCTATGCTTCTACCTTTTCCCTTAGTGTATACTTCTTTTCCTTCTGCAAGTTCCAAAGGAATCTCATATCCATCGGGAGCATCGGTTTCTTTTAAGATATATAAATGATTATCAGCCAAATTACCTACAAATGTAATGCGACCGTCCTTATCTGAGTCTGCCTCTCCCACAAGTCTGTTACTCTTAGAAGGGTCAAAGAGCTTAAAGTGAGCACCTTCAAGTTTCTTTTTATCATCATTCTCATCTAAGAGTAATGAAATATAGTATGTATAAAGGCTAAAGTCAACATCCGTAAAATCAGATGCCTTATAACTGTAATCTGACTTATTTAAGGCTTCACTTCCGTATCCTTTAAGCAATACAGTATTCGAAAAATCATTTGCGGATTCTTTTAACATCCTTGCTCTGTATTCCAAAATGTATGCCTTATTGGCTCCGCTTTTAGGAATCGGCACTTTAAGTATTGTCTTAGGAGTACTGTAGTCAAATTCAGGCTCAATACCTGTAACTTCAGCGCCCTTTGAAAGTACACCTTTATTAGAAACATCCGCTTCGTATAACTTAATTTTATCTTCATCAAGCACTAAACTTGCGCCCAAGGTATCTTCTATAAAAACCTGTGAAGTGTTTCCTTCATAAAGGTTTTGCTGTGCCGCATTAATCGCCACGGTATAATCGATTATTTCTTTATTACGTACAGCATCCTTTTTAATTGCTTTATTTTCTATTTTTGTGTCTTCCGATGAATCCTCTGTCTCCTTATCGTAGTCTTTACTCTTTAAAGAAGCCTTATTGGAGATTGTGAAGTTTCCGTTATTTTTATAGTGGTCTCCGTCTTTAACCTTTGCATTAAAGGTAATTACGGTCTTATCGGTTATTTTGTCAAAGTTAAATACTAATGTATTTGTGTTTTTATCATATGAAGTGTTTGAAGCAAAATTAGAAGATCCTTCAACGTACTCAAGATTGCTTGCAAGCACATCACTTACAACCACATTTTCCATTTCCATTTTGTTATCATTAACGGTTATTGTATACGGAATAATGTGAGTATTGTAATCATAGTCTCCTACAGACTTCTTTATAACTGTACTCTTATAGGTTTGAGTTGCCTGTGCTTTTACTTCTTCATTTCCGTCAGAAAATAAAGTTACGTAGTTTATATAATCTTGCGTTTTATTGCTTGCCCACACTTTACTCTCATCCTGTGTAAGTTTTGTTGTGAGAACAAATTTGGCAATCTTTTCTTTTACGTTGTTTTTAAAGTCTACTTTAATCTGCTTATCGCTAATTTCCGTAACTTCGTAATCGGTTCCTTCAAGCGCATCAGTATAACCTAAAGCATCTGTTCCTATTTTTACATTTTTAACTTCAACAAAAGTGTTTCCTTTAGGAAGATCGTCAATTACATAAACGCCTTCTAAGTCCTGCTCGTTATTGTTGATGGTAACAAGCCAATCCATTTGATGATTGACTCTGTCTATACCGGCTGCACTCTTTCTTATGGCCGCATCGCCCATAAGGTTCTTACCTTTAAAGCTTGTTTCTACAGTAGGTCCTTCTACATTAACCCAACCGTTTTTACCTGTAGCATCATACTCATAGGTAATCCATGCATTATTCTTAGGAACGCTATGGTTTCTTTTTAAGAAAGCGGCATAGTCTTTAATCTGAGTTTTATAAGTGATTGTGTATACGGCATTTCCTTCCATAGGATTTGTAAAAGAAATGTCATGGACGGACCCGTTCATTTTATGTGTAAATGCCACATCTCCCTTTGAATCGGTTACCTTAATATCTGACATTACAATTTCTATTCCGTCATCCGCAACTATCTCATCATGAAGCACCACATTTTTTAAAGTAAACTCATTGTTTCTGACAGTAACGGTCCATATGGCATTACCGTCCTTATCAACTTCTTTTCCTTCCTTATGCACCCACTCATTCACTGTTTTAGAAACAGAGCTTGTGGCCTGAGTGGAGAAATCCAAGGCATCGTAGTCACCGTTAGAAGCTGCGGGAGCTGTTGCCTGAATCTTATTTGATACACTCTTGTTTACTGTTTTATTGGCATTTTCATCTTTAGTTAAAGCAAGAAAATCTATGTGAGTCTTATATTTGTAGGTTGTTACCTTTGAAGCCGTATCATCGTTATGAGACCATGTAATGGTGCTACCTGATGCGGTGGGTGTTATTTTATTCCCGGCCCCGTCTTCTAACGACCCTTCCACATAAGCCTGTCCTTCACTGAAGGTGTCTTTAAGTGTAATTCCGTCTATATAGTCTATAGGCTTAGCATCGTTTGTTACTGTTACAGTCCAGGTAATGTTATTGTCAGCATCAAGTGTTGATGCGGTTTTAGTTACTTTCGGAGGCTGAGGGCAATACTCCGCTACTTTAATATCAAAGGTTTCATCTCCGAATTTAAGCACAAAGCTTCCGTCATCATTAACGCTTGAACCGCTTAAATCAAGCTGTAAATTAAAGCCTGCAAAAGCATTGTTTGCATCCTGCATTTCTGTAAATGAAGAATCTACTACAAGCGTTGCATTACCGTCAGCATCAAATTCAATAACACCAAGCTTAAGAGTTCCGCCCTTAACATCTACGGGAGTCCTTCCCTTGGCACATTCTTTTGGTATTGAAGGAAGAGGATATCTATGTCCTGCCTTAATGCCATAATCTGTCCATGCGCTTCCTTCCGGATTTATAACAAGATGCTTTTTTAAATTGTAAACGACACTAATGGTATCACTTGCAGAAATCTTTTTTAAATCTTTCAAAGGCTTTCCGCCTACAGTAACAGAAAATGACTCTATTAAAGCATTTGGATCGGTTTCTCCTTCTCCTGCCGCCTTATCTTCTATTGAAACTACGGCATATTGAGAGAAGTGCTCTGCTTCAAAAGAAACCTCTTTGTATGAAAGGCTTGTATCCATGGCTTCGGCACTGCTAAGTGAATCTTCCACATGGAATACTTCAATATCTTTATCCGCATTGTTTATAGCTTCATTAGTATCTATATTTTTAAAAGAAACCGTTACGCTTCCTTTGCTTGTATCAGGCTGAACTTCATTTCCAAAAGCATCAAACATAGTGATGTCATAGGCCTTTATTTCTGTAATGACCTTATTATCATCAAGTTCTTTTGATACCGCCTCTTCTATGCCTTTAACAGTGTTTTCGTCGGTAAGCTCGGTTATTATCGCAGTTGTTCCCACGGGGAATACCCCCTTTGGCGCATATATCATAACCAAAACGCTTCCCTTTTTCTGTGCGCTTTCAAAAGAAACCGATTCATCCCCGGGACTTATAAATGTATCCGCATTTCCACTTACATCTTCATTCCCGCTTACGCTTTCAGAAGGCTTGTCAAAGGCATCGCCTTCGGGAATGAGAATCACCTCTTCATCAGTTTCCTCATTTTCGGGCATACTAATAACCGGCACGTCTTCAGTAGCATCTTTAGTGTCTGTTGCCGGTTCTATGTCGATTTCGTTTTCAATGTTTAATTTTTCAACCGATTCTTCCGACAAATCGGTTTCTTTAAGTAAAACTTCTTCAGTTAAGATTTCTTCCGATGTTTCTTTCTCATCGGAAGCGGCGGCATTTACACTTATTACGTCATATTTAGCCGCACCAAATAACAAAGCCGCACTTAAAAGTACTGCCAAAAACTTCTTCCCCATATGCCCATTCCTTTCATTCGTATTATTTTTAGTCGCAAGCCGTAAGCTAATTTTGCATTACCCCTATGCAAAAACTTACATACTTTTCCTAGAAAATTCCCGTTTACACGAATAAAAGCAACATATGTGAATACTAAAATAGCACAAAAGAAGTTTTATTTCAACAGTGTCAGTTTTATAAATCAGTCTTTTTTACAAGCGGAATAAACTCTTTATAAAGCGCGAATGCGTTTATTATAAATGCTCCTACCCAAGCGGATATTTCAGCATAGGCCGTAGCTTTAAATCCTATTCTTCCTAAAAAGACGGAAATCACAAAAATACGAAGAACCATTTCAAGGATTCCTGATATCATTGGAAGCATTGGCTTACCCATTCCCTGTACCAGGCTTCTTATTACAAACAAAAGGTTAAGTATAATTATCGCTATACCGCACCTTGGTAAAAACAGGCATACAAGATCTATTTGTTCAGCTCCTGACAAAAGGATTTCTGCCAGAACCCTTGGTGCAAGCACCATTACGCCTCCAAGCAAAACGTATGCCAAAACAACAATCTTAATGCAAACCATAAGGCCTTCTTTGATTCTTTCATACTGTCTTGCCCCATAGTTTTGGCCTGTATAAGCAGACATTGCATTTCCTGCGGTACCTGAAGGATTCATGAAAAGATTTAAGTATTTACTGCAGGCTGCATATGCTGCCGTATATATAACTCCGTATCCGTTTACAAAGGATTGAACCACCATACATCCCACTGCGGTTATTGAATTCATAAACGCCATGGGAAGGCCGTTCTTTAAAAGCCCTACGTAAACAGAGCTTTCATTTATAAAGTGTTCTTTGTTTAGTTTAAGCATTGGCATGGTTAAAAGACGGCTTATACAGATAAAGGCCGATATTACCTGAGAGCAGACTGTAGCAATTGCTGCCCCTTCTACTCCCGTATGAAAATAAAAGATTAAAAGACTATCAAGTATTATATTTATGATTGCGGATGTGATTATAGCCTTTAAAGGAGTCTTTGAATCTCCCAAAGCCCTTAAAATTGCGCCCGAAATGTTATAGCTTATTCCCGCAAGAAGGCCTCCGAAAACTATATATCCGTATTTTAAGCAATCAGCAATTATAAGCTTATCGGTTCTTAAAATAAGCAAAGCCTTAGGAAGAAACAAAACGCTTATTAAAGTAAGCATGATTCCTAAGATTACCCCTAAGATTATTACAGCAGACAGCCTGTGCTTTAGTGCGTTTTCATCCTTTGCTCCGTAGCTTTGGCCTATCAAAACTCCGAATCCGTTTGCTATTCCAAAAGAAAAACCTACGATCAAAAAGAACAAAGAGCCCATATTTCCGACTGCCGCCAAAGCATCATCCCCAAGGCCTTTTCCAACTATCCAGGCATCAGCGAAATTATAAAACTGCTGAAGCAGGCTTGTTACAAGTAAAGGCCAGTAAAAAGAAAGGATAAGCTTTGCGGGGCTACCCTTTGTAAAATCTATTTCTTTTCTTTTATTTTCACTCATACTCTTATTCATAGTAAGCACCTTTATACAGAATCCTATATATTAATTATAGTTATATGCATTTTAAGTAGTTATAATTAAAGAGCATGAATTTATAATATTTTTACCCATTTTAAAAGCCACATATAATATGTGGCTTTAATCTTTACATTCTTAACAATAATTCTTTGGCAATGACTTTTCCGTCTTTAATATAGGTTCTTGGCACTCTCTTACTTACGGCGCAGGTTAATTCATAAGGAATTGTTCCTGCAATATCTGCCAAATCGTCAATTGAATTGTTTTTACCAAAGATTTCAATTTCTGAATCTACGTCAACCCCCGGCTTATCCGATAAATCAATCATGCACATATCCATACAGATTTTACCAAGTTGCCTTGCAGGGCCTTCTTTTGTCATTAAAGAGCACTTATTAGAAAGGCTTCTAAAGAAACCATCCGCATATCCGTAGGGAAGTACACCCACTCTTGTTTGTTTCTCGGTTTCAAAGATTCCACCATAGCTTATCTTTGTGCCCTTAGGATATACCTTTACGGTGCTTACAACAGTCTTTAAAGACATAACAGGCTTTAATCCCATTTCACGGGCGTATTTTCCGTATCCGTATAATAAAAGTCCGGGACGCACCATATCAAGGTAGGTTTCTTTAAACTTGGCAGTGGCACCTGTATTTGCACAGTGCTTGATTTTAAAATTCTTACCCCACTTCTTTTCTACTTCACTTATTACATCTGTAAAAAGCTTAAACTGGTGCTTTGTGTATTTTAAAGATTCATCGTCATCTTCATCTGCTACAGCAAAGTGAGTAAAAATGCCTTCCGCATCAAGATTAGGAAGGGTAATTGCTTCCAAAATGCCGTTTACTCCCGTATCAAAGAAATCGTTATCACATAAATAGCCTAAGCGGGACATTCCGGTATCAACCTTTATATGAATCTTTAAAGTCTTATTTATCTTTTCAGCTTCCTTAGAATACTCAACAGCCTTAGCCTTACAGGTAACTGCCTGAGTGATGTCAAAATCTATAAGCCTTTCAACCTGCTCTTTTGGAGTGTGGCCAAGGATCAAAATCGGCATCTTAATCTTATTTACTCTAAGTTCCATCGCTTCATCAATGGAGCTTACAGCCAGATAATCGGCTCCCTTTTCTTCTAAGGTCTTAGCCACTTCCACGCTTCCGTGTCCATAAGCATCAGCCTTTACAACGCCTAAAAACTTTACGTTACTTCCGATTTTTTCTCTTATCTTTTGATAGTTATAAACCAAAGCATCAAGGTCTATTTCAGACCAGGTTCTTTTAAGTGTAGATTCCATAAATACCACCTCAAAAATCAATTAAGTGTGCCGCATAAACGACACACTTAATTATACCACTATATTTTATTTTTTCTATTTAAACAAATTAAAGGTTAAGCTCCATAACGCCGGCATTTTCTATAAAGCCTATCTTTTTAAGATAAACTAAGCTTCCCGGAACATCCGCCATAAACTTACACTTCTTTATACCGTTTTTCTTTAATTCCTCGTATAAGTACTTACCCACACTAAAATCCCTGAATGCAGGCGTTGCGTAATCTAACTTAATTTCAAGCTCGTCTTCGTTTTTCTTTTTGCCAAGGAGTAACCCTGCAAAGGTATCTTCGCAGAAAATTATTCTTGCCAAATCAAAATCCGAGTTTTCGTTTTTAAAGTTGGGAAAGAACTTTTCTATTTCTCCCTTATGCTCCGTTAAAAAGAAAGAAACCAAAGGGTCATTTGCATTTACTTCCTTTGCGTTATAAATCTTCTGGTTTTTCTTGCTTAAGTGCTTCCACAAAAACACAATGTTAATAAGTGCAAGACACACGTTTAAGAGTACGGTTGGGTATACATTTACAAGTAAACCGTACACTATGGATACTAAGGATCCGATGGTGTTTATAACTCGTAATTTATAAACCGAGGACATAAAAAACGACAATACCACCAAGGCGGTTCCAACGTAACCGATTACCTCATACACAATTCTTGATTCTTCCATAAATACCTCTACTCTATTTTTATTATATAGGTGATCACATCCGAGAAATTGGGATTAAAGTTTTCAGGATAGACCACACTACCCAGTCGCAATAGGCCTGATTGATTAACTGATTCATAGGTCTCTCTCTCAAGGGCTCCGACATAGATATACTCAATATTGTACTTACTTATAAGCTCTTTAACAAGGGTAATATCTTTTGATGTGTATATTGTTTTAATGGCTTCTTTTCGCTCATCTATTTCTTTACTTATGTTAGGATCAGTTACGTTAATTTCTTTCTCAAATCCGCTCCAGCCAAGCAGAGTAGGAAGGCCTGTAAGGTAAGAAACCCTTGCGTATTCAGAATAATCTTCTCCCGATGCTTCCAGGATTACAGGGTTACCCTCCACATTATTTACAAGCCATCTGGTAGCAAAGAAATCCTTTGAAGAATTGGTCCTTATATAGACGGATGCATCCAACCCTTCATAGTGCTTTAAAGAAAACTCATCCCCCATGTATCTATAAAGCCTTAAAGGAAGGCAAAGGGCACCTAAAATCGATAAAACAAGCACCATATATAAAGCTACATTAAATATCTTTAACTTCTTTAAAACTATTACCCTAAAAAGGGAATAAGAAAAGACGATTGATAAAAGGATTTTTGAAAGCATCAAATGTGAAACGGGCTTTGCACTTTTAACACTCTCCACTCCAAAGAAAGCCGCCATAAAGAAAAGTATGAAGGAAAAGCCAAAGACTATGGATACAAACCCATCCGTTGAAAACTTTTCTTTCTTTAACAGGACTATTACCAGTAAAGCAATTCCTGCCAAAAAGAAAAAAGAAACCGTAATGATAAATTCCTTAATGCCAACAATAGAGATTTCTTTCTTTAAAACAATGGGCGGAGTTTTATAGTTAAGGATAAAACACATACTTACAATTCTTGAAAGCGTAAACAAAAATACGCTCTCTAAAACCGTCAAAACAAGCATCTTATTTAACTCTTTGTGCCTATGCATATTTGCATAGATTAAAAGAATCACAAACAGGATGTATAAAACCGAAGAATCCGCAGGACTTGATAAGCCCATTATTCCAAGCAAGAACCCCGTTAAAATAATCCAAGGGCTAAAAAGGGATTTTACAATGGCCTTTTCTCTAACCTCACACTCTTTTAAGTATGCATAAAGAATGCCAAGAATCGTAAGCATAATAACAACGTTAATTAAGTTATATCTTAAGTCACTTGCCACAAACAGATGAGCCAGGGTTTCTTCAGATTCTGTTCTAACAAGGATATTTTCATAAAATGTAACAATCACAGCTCCGAAGAATCCAAAGAATAAAGGATACAGTACCTTCTTACTGCCGGTTTCTTTTACCTTGTCTAAATATCCGTAAATAACGTTAAACAAAAGGGAAAAAGTAAGCATGCAGGTTAAGGCCATCATCATGGAAATGCCAAGACTTACGGCGTAGTCTGCGGATGTGTCTGTAAGCTTTGAAATAAAGCCAAGTAAATACAGACCAAAGTATGGGAAATTAAGAGTCTTTCCGCTTAGCCAGATATCATTTAAAGGAAATGTATCGCTTCTTTCAAGTGACTTAAACAAAGAATAGGCCACCATATTGTTTTCTTTTATAAAAGTGGCGCAAGAAAGTGTTTTAAGAAGTGTAAACAAAGAAAAAACAAACAAAAAGGTTATTTCATAGAATAAAATCAATCCCCTTTGCCTATAAGAAAGAATATACTTTTTAGAAACTATTCCCTTATAGAAGGGAATTAAGCATAAAAGAAACATTACTATACATACTATTATGGCGTTTCTTTTTGTAAAGGGCATGATTTTAAAAGAGGCAAGTACCCACATGATAAAGCCTGCGCATACTACCCCTAAGACCTTTGAAAAGATCCAGCCGAGCCCTTTAAATTTTCTAAATACAATTTGAGAAACAGGCATGAATGCCATACCCAGTAAGGTAATTGCAATATACCAAGAAAAGAATGTCCTTATATCTGTCATATACTACTCCCGCAATCATACAATTCTTCCCTTCAATCTTATCTTCCCGCTATTAACGCTCAAATTACCAAAAGAAAAAAGTACTAAGTTTCCTTAGTACTTTTGCTTTTGATTCATTAATTCCGTAAGCATTTCAACGTAATTATCATATCGTAATTTAGAAATCTTACCTTCGCTTACGGCCTTTGTTACTTCACACCCGGGCTCATTTAAGTGCTTGCAATCGGAAAACTTGCACTTATTTAAGTAGGGTTCAAACTCGTTATAGTAAAACTTTAGGTTATCTTTGTCTGCTCCAAAGACTTCCAAAGAAGTAAATCCGGGAGTGTCCATAATGTAGGTGCTCTCTTCTATGCAAAGAAGCTCTGCATGACGGGTAGTGTTTTTACCTCTTTCGTTCTTTACGCTTAAAGAACCGGTTTCCATGTAGTCTTTATTTATTAGCTTGTTTATTAAAGATGATTTTCCAACTCCGCTTGGACCTGCCACAACGGAAGTTTTGTGCTTTAAAATATCTTTAAGGGCATCGATTCCGTAATCTTCCTTAGCACTTACAAAAAGCATTGGGTAGCCCGCATTTACATAGGCCTCTCTGATTTCATCCGCATACTCTTTTGAAACAAGATCGTCTTTATTAAACACTATTATGCAAGGAACGTTTTCACTTTCCATATAGATTAAAAATCTATCAAGCAAGTTAAAGTTTGGATCCGGGCTCTTTATTGCAAAGATAATAAGGGCCTGGTCCACATTGGCACATGCGGGCCTTATCATTTCGCTCTTTCTGTCTAAAATCTTAGTGACGTTTCCAAGTTTCTTTTCTTCGTCTATGATGTCTATTTCCACATCATCTCCCACAAGGGGCTTTTTACCAAGATTTCTAAAAGAACCTTTGGCTTTACACTCAAAGGTTCCTTTCTTGTCAATATTTACATAGTAAAATCCTGCAATACCTTTAATTATTTTTCCTTGCATGCTTTCCTATTCTTATTTCTGTAATTCAAAGTTTATTTCTCTCTTAATTGTGCGGTCTTCTGTCTTACCCTTTTCGGTAACGGTTTCATTGCCCGATGCGTCTTTTTCAACCTTATCGGGAGTTGTAACCTTGTATGAAAGAGTAATTGTACCGCTGTTATATCCGCTGATGTTTGATATATTAAGAGAAACAGGGAATGAGGTTGTCTCTGTAGAGAAATATTCCTTGTTATCACCGGTTGTAAGAGTGATCTTAACCTTAGTGCCGCTTTCAAAATCGGGATCTTCCGCTGTTGAAGGAGCATTTACGCTTGTATTGCACTTATATAAAACAAGTGCTTCAGGCTCTTTACCCTTACTTACCTGAATATCAATAACTGTTCCCTTGGGAACGCTACTTCCGGGATCTAAGCTTTGGTAGCAGATGAAACCTTCCGCATAAACGTTATTAAATACGGGAGCGTTTGAACGAACTTCCAAACCTGCTTCTGTAAGCTCTATAACAGCATCTTCGCTTTCTTTACCAAGAACGCTGGGAACTTCAATTAAATCTTTTCCCACGCCCAAACTTACGGTTATTTCAACCTTTGAGTTAAGGGGTGCCTTCATATCTCCTTCGGGAGACTGAGAAATAATATATCCTTCAGGCACGGTTTCCGAATAATCCTGGCGGATATCAACTTCAAGTCCTGCTTTTACAATAAGCTCTTTAGCTTCCTGCAATGACTTTTCGGTTACATTCGGTACTATAATACTGCTTGCGCCCGAACTTACTGTTAAATTGATTGTGGAACCAACATCTACCTTAAGGCCTTCCTTAACTGTAGCATCGGATACAATACCCTGATCGTATTTGTCTGATTCCTGCCATATAACCTTAGCCTTTAAGCCTACGGCTTCAAGACTCTCGATAGCCTTTTGGTATTCTTTTCCCACTACTTCAGGCATTACTACCTGTTCGGGCTTTTCTATGGATACGTGAGTTTCTGAACCCACTTTATTATTCTTACTAAG
>JAEEXG010000082.1 GCA_016291405.1 Lachnospiraceae bacterium | reverse complement strand
AAATGCAGTTAAAAACTGGGTAGAGTATATTAAGTCAACTTTGACTGACGGATACTTAAGAGTGGTGGTTGGAGCAGGGGGTTCCCGTGACATTCACAGAAGAACGGACATGGCAGAGTATTGCACCAAGATGGCGGATTATAACTACTTTACAATAGAGGATGCGCGCTTTGAAGACCCTCAGATGCTTGTAGAAACCATGGTTTCCACAGTGACTGAAGCTACAAATTATGAGCTTATTGTGGATAGAGATGAGGCCATCACAAAGGCCATTCACGATGCAAAGCCCGGGGATGCAATATTGATCCTTGGTAAGGGGGCTGAAAGCTACTTATCAACAATGGGAAAGCAGGTTTACAGGCCAAACGACATCGAGAGATGTAAGATGGTGCTTGAAGAAATGTATAGAAAATAATGTGTATTAAGAAACAGGGCTTAAAATTTTAAGAAATTTAGCCCTGTTTTTATGTTATGATTAAGTAGGACAATAAACAGAGGTTGTTTTATATTGAGGGGTTAAAATATGAATAAAAGAGAGTTTGTAATCGCAGGCATTATGTTTTTGATAGCTTGCGCCGCGTTTCTTTTTATTTGTAAGCCGTGGGATAAGGGCGAAAAGGAAGTGCCGGCGGCTTCGGTTAGCGAGGCTAAAGCGCCAAGAGAAGCCTATGAAAACATGCAGCTGTTTTCTTTGGATGCGTTGTCTGATATGGCGGGATTTGAAGTTAAAGATTTAGAAAACATTCCCTTTGAAGTAACCGAGAAAAGGTATAACTGCATTTTTGATAAGGATGCAGGATACAAAATCGCCGAAATAACTTACTACGGGGTAGATGTTTCTTTGTGCTTTGCAAAGGGAAGCGGGACGGAGAGCATTCCTTGGTACATTCTTTATGATAATGAAATAGAGAAGGAGAATGTTTCCGATATTGAGGTGAAGCTTAAGAAAGATGATAGCGGTTACTCTACAGCCCAGTGGATGAAGGATGGATTTATTTATTCTGTGGAGATTGATCCGGGGGTTGAAAAAGAAGTTATTTTGGAATTAGTAGGGGGTATAGAATGAACGAAAAATTGATGGCATATGAAAAGAGTATCAAGGCTAAAAAGTTATTACTAATTTTGGGGCTGTTGGGAATTGTTTCTTTAGTCGTATATGTATCTTTAAACGGAGGCGGAGATTCAAGGAAAATCCCTGCAGATGTGCTTGGGACAGGTTCTTTAGCAGTGGTTGCAAGTTTGGCTTATTTAATCTACAGAATTAAGGTTTACTCAGGGCTTCTTAGTGACAAGTCGAGGCTGTATAAGTACATGGAAAAAGATTTGGATGATAGAAAACGATATGTCCACGAAAAAAGTGGCGGAACCGTTTGGACCGTAGCTTTCTGGGCATCAGTTATAATCACCTTCATTGCGGCTGAATATGACGCGAAAGCGTTTTATGCAATATATGCGATGTTTATAGTGCTGGTGGTTTTAAAGGTGGCGTTCTATTTCTATTTTAAGGGAAAAGAAATGGCCCCCTAACCCCGTTCAATAGGAGCAAAAAGCGTATGCATTATTTAATGCATACGCTTTTTTTGCCGTAAAACAAAGCAAAGGCTTCGTTATTGAAGTTTGTAGGATCTTCTTCGAGGTCACCGAGATACAAGATGTATCTTAATGAATCTGTGTCTTTATATCTGTCAAAAACGGGATTCTCTTCATCGGTAGCTAAAATCGCTTTTCGCTCTTTCCATTGAGCATCATACTTGGCTGCATCGCCGTTTAAGATTAGCTCGGCAGCGGTTATAGGATTTAGCTTAATATAAGTCTCACTGAGAGGCCTTACAAAGAGCATTAGCACAAACAAAATCGCTACTGCCGATTCTGCAATAATCAAAAGTTTTTTAAACGAAAAGGTTTCTTTAAATTTACTCAACGCCCCAATCAGATAAAAGAAACCACCCACCACAAGTATAACCATTGCATACCATGATAAATCGAAGGCTCTTGCGGCACCGCCGTTATTCTGCGCATAGAAGGGCGGCGTTGACATGGATGAAAAGATTCCGAATGCAAGGATGCATAAAAGAATTGAGTATTTAAATTTATAAGCGCTTCTTTTTACAAGGCTTACAAAGATCGGAGCGAGCAACAAAAGCGCTAAAAACAGCCACACGTTGCTCCAGCCTCTTAAGTAAGATAAACCTTGGCGAAGGGACTTAAGGATTGCTTTTATGGCGCCGGGGCTGTAGGTTTCTTCGGCCCTTAATTTATTGCCAGGGGCAAGGGCGCTTACAGCCAAACCTGCAAGCATGCAAATAAGCGAAAGAGATACGCCCAAGATTTGCTTTTTAGACTTCTTTTTAAAGATTAAAAATGCTAAACTTAAAGCAAGTATGATTAAAAGCGGAAGGAGCGACACGTAATTACCTCCCGCGATGAAAATGGCCATTAAGGATAGGCTAATGATTCTATGAGTTTTAGAATCCATCAGGAATCTAATTAAGACTCCTAAAAAGAAAATGCTTAACACGAAGTAGCCTGTGTAGTACATGGAGCCGTTAAACCAGTAAAAGGTTTCTCCCATCAAGGGAACCTGAGCTATACATAAAAAGACAATGATTGAAGTAATAGAAATGTACTCGTGAATGTTTGCTTTTAGCAAATCCATAAGTACAGGCTTTAACATATAGAAAAAGCTTAAAGTAAAAAGCGTAAGCAAAATCGAGGGATATAGCTTATAGCAAAAATCTGAAAAGATGTGGGGCGGTAAGTGCATTAAAAACATGGCGCTGTAGGTGCCCTGCCAGATTTCATACTGCCTAGCTACGCCAAGAAAGGCTTCTTTTATGGCGCCTAAAAAAGAACCATTATCAAGTGCCTGCTTTGCATAGTAGCCGTAATGATAGTCGTCTCCCAAGGGATGGCCGAAAAAGCCAAGCGCCATTAAAAAGATTAAGGAAAGTATTAATAATATAAAAGAAAAATAAGCCAGTATTTTTTCATAAAATGACAATGGTTTATTCAAAGTAAGCCTCCAATAAAAGCATATAAATCTATTTCATTATAGATAACCGATATGTTTTTTTCAATAAAAGGGGGCTTTAAGGAGTTTAATAAGTGACAGAAAAGCTTAAGGCAAAAATAAATATAGAGAACATTGAGTTTATAGTAATTTTGATACTTGGTGCGTTTTACCGTTTTTATAAACTTGGTATATATCCCGGCGGTATGCAAAGAGATGAAGCAACTGTAGCCATGAATTCCCTTAACCTCTTTAAAAACGGGACGGATTTTGTGGGAAACCTTAACCCTGTATACTTTGCAGACTGGGGTGACGGCCACAGCGCTTTGTACGTTTGGCTTACACAGATTCCCCTTCTTTTATCAGGCGGGAAAATGAGCCTTTTTGTAAGCAGGCTTCCCCAGGCGATAGTCGCAGTTGTGACGCTGATTTGCGTGTATCTTATAGGCAAAGAAACCATCGGGAAAAAGTTTGGACTCTTCTCTATGGTGATTCTTTCAATGTCTCCTTGGCATATCATGATGGCAAGATGGGGACTTGATGCAAACCTTGCGCCCGGATTCCTTATGATAGGGTTCTTGTTTTTGGTAAAGAGCGTAAGGAGAGAAAGAAACCTTATCTTGGCTGCATTGTTCTACGGCCTTTCGCTATACAGCTATGCCTGCACATGGGTGGTGGTGCCTACGGTTCTTTTACTGACAGGTGTCTATTATCTTGTTCATAAAAAGATAGCCTTTAATAAGACTGTGATTATTGCGATTATAGTTCTTTTTGTAACGGCACTTCCTCTTATGATTTTTGTGCTGGTAAATTCCGGATTCTTACCTGATATCAGGCTTCCTTTTATATCCATAGTGGGAATGGGAGGCTACAGAGGAAGCGAAGTAGCCGGAAACTTTACGGAAGGCGCAATCGAAAACATAAAGAAAGCCGCTTATCTTTTGATTCATCAAAGCGGTGCCGGTGAGCCATGGGAGTTAATTCTTCCTTGGGGATTTATCTACGATTTGGGAAGAGTTCTTGTGGTTATAGGCGGGGTGTGGCTCTTTATTAAGGGAGTACTTTCGTTTAAAAAGAAACCTGCTGAAGATGGTAATTCTAAAAGAGATTTTTCTTGGGAAGTTGTTTTCCTTATTCAAATCATTGCGGCTTTAATTACTTGCGTAGCAACATATGCGACAATTCACAGAATAAATGTATTGTACATACCCCTTATTTTTGCGGGAGCTTATGGGGCTTACAAGATAAGTGAAGCTATTAAGGCAAAAAAAGAAGTCATTTCAAAAATCGTTGATTTGGTCGTAATGGTTTCTTTTATCACACTTTCTATATTCTTTTGGAAAGATTACACAGGCCCTGAGTATAAAACTCTTTGCGAAGCATATTGGGGCGTGGGCATGGATGAATGCATCGATACGGCATTTAAAGCTTGCGAAGAAAACAATCTTAAAATGATAACGGTTGAGAAGGCTGCCCAGTGGCCGAAATTCGTGCTTTTGACAGAGACTCTAGCGCCTGAATTTACAAGCTCGGCGGTTTATGAATCATATCCGATTCCATGGAGCTTTAAGCATAAAGATATTTTGATTCAGACAAGAATCGATTATGCTGCAATAACGAAGGATAGCGTATATATTATATATTTTACTGACTACGACATCTTTAAAGATGACTTTGATTTAACAAAGATCTATGATTGGTATGTAGCTGTTCCTAAACTTAGCACGACAGGGGAAAATTGATGAGTAGAGTTTTTAAAGCAGAAGAAAAAGTAATTGATTTTTTGCAAAAGAAAATGACTTACATTTATCTTTTCGTAGCGTTATTAATTTCACTTGTGATTAGATATTTTTGCTTTTCTTATGTAAGCGATGACATGATTGGGTACTTAATTCCTTGGTACGATCAAATAGGTCAGCTTGGCGGTTTTAAGGCGCTGAATGTCCAAGTGGGCAATTACAACGTGCTTTACCAGACAATCATAGCAATGCTAACCTATCTCCCCGGAAGCGTGATTGCAAAGTATAAAATAGTTTCCGTTATATTTGATTATGTTGCCGCTGTCGGTGTGTTTTTACTCATATACGATAAGGATAAGAAAAACTCAAAGTTTTTGGCACTTCTTGGCGCTATAATAACTGTTTTTTCGCCTATAGTATTTTTAAACTCATCTGCATGGGGACAGTGCGATGCTATCTACACATCATTCATTATCCTTTCTTTATGCGCATATAAAAAAGAAAAGCCTGCCCTTTGCATGGTTTTCTTTGGACTTGCTTTTGCATTTAAATTGCAGGCTATTTTCTATTTGCCTTTTTATCTTTTTGAGTGGTTTAGGAAGAAATCATTTTCGATTTTTAACTTCTTACTTGTGCCGATAACTATGATTGTGGTTTGTATTCCCGCATATTTAAACGGACGAGGATTCTGGGGCTTTATTTCTCCGTACTACTACCAGACAGGTTCTTGTGACAAAATGAGCTTTAACTATCAAAGCTTTTGGACCATACTTTCTGACTCAAGAGAAAAGAGGCTTGAGTACATTTCAACCATGAAAGTGCCGGCAGTTTTGATTACTTTCTTAATTCTCCTATCAATCATGACCTGGCTTATTTACAGAAAGAAAGAATTAAACGAAAGAGGTGCTTTATATTTAGCATTCTTGCTTGCATTTACCTGTGTTGAATTCTTGCCCGGCATGCATGAAAGATACGGATTTGGAGTCGAAATTCTTTCAATAGTCCTTGCATTTAAGGATAAAAGAACCATTCCTCTATCAATTGCTTTAAACGTACTTACGTTGATTACATACGGCGCAGAGCTATTCGGAGGCGTCATGAATATAACGATTCTTGGAATTATAAACTTTGCGATTTACTTAACCTATATGTATTTCTTCTATAGGAATTTAAGGGGAATCGTGCCGAATAGATAGAATAAAAAATAAGCCCTATTATCGATTGATAATAGGGCTTTTTTAATTTCAAAATAAAAGTGTAATTAAGCGAACTATAAGTGCTGCCACCCATGCAATAAAGCATTGCCAGAGCACCACACTTACAGCCCATTTTCTTCCAAGCTCACGCTTTATGGAAGCAATGGCTGCGACACATGGGGTGTATAGAAGCGAAAATACAAGAAGTGATGCCGCGGATGCTGTGGTCATGAAGGCATTTACGTTTTGACCATATAGAATTTCTAATGTGGATACAACGCTTTCTTTTGCCATAAATCCGCTGATTAAAGCGGTGCAGATTCTCCAATCCCCTAAACCGATGGGTGCCATAATAGGAGCAAACCAACCGGCAATCATGGCTAGGATACTGTCTTGCTGATCGGTAATTAGGTTAAACTGAAGGTCAAAGCTTTGAAGCAGCCAGATTACGATGGTTGCAATAAATATTACGGTGAAGGCTCTCTGTAAAAAGTCTTTTGCTTTTTCCCAAAGAAGCTGACTTACATTTTTAAAGCTTGGCAAGCGGTAATTTGGAAGTTCCATTACAAAAGGAACCGCCTCGCCTTTAAAAAGCGTTTTCTTAAATAATAAAGCTACTAAAATCGACATCACAATTCCTAAAGCGTAAAGGCTTACAAAAATTAAAGCTTTGTACCTTGGAAAGAATGCATCCACAAAGAAAGCGTAAATCGGCATCTTTGCGGTACAGCTCATAAAGGGCGTAAGTAGAATCGTCATCTTTCGGTCTCTTTCACTTGGAAGAGTACGGGTGGACATTACGGCGGGAACCGTGCAACCAAAGCCTATGAGCATGGGCACGATGCTTCGGCCGGAAAGCCCGATTTTTCTAAGAAGCTTATCCATAAAGAAAGCGACTCTTGCAATATATCCCGAATCTTCAAGCAGTGATAAAAAGAAGAACAGTGTCACGATTATAGGAAGGAAACTTAATACGCTTCCAACACCTGCAAAAATTCCGTCAATTATTAAATTATGGAGGGTATCGTTTACACCTGCCGATGAAAGGGCATTATCGGTGAGGGAGGTTAAACCGTCAATTCCTGCCTCAAGCCATCCTTGAAGGGTGCCGCCTATTACGTTAAATGTAAGGATGGAAACCAAAAACATAATTACGATAAAAAGAGGAATCGCGGTCCATTTTCCCGTAAGGATTTTGTCGATTCGCTCACTTCTTATGCTTTCTTTACTCTTTTTAGGCTTTCTTACAAATTCTTTACAGATCTTATTTATAAAGGAGTAGCGCATATCTGCGATGGCGGCGCTTCTGTCCAAATCTCTTTCTTTTTCCATTTGACGCACGATGTGATTTATGGTCTTTACTTCGTTATCGTCTAAAGAAAGCTTTTCAAGCACAAGCTTGTCACCTTCGATTACTTTTCCTGCTGCGAATCTAACGGGAATGTCAGCTTGCTTAGCGTGATCTTCTATTAAGTGAATTACTGCGTGGATTCCTCTGTGAACTGCGCCATCGTGGTCGTTTTCATCACAAAAATCTTGCCTTAGCGGGCGCTCCTGGTATTCTGCCACGTGGATAGCGTGCTCGATAAGTTCGTTGATACCTTCGTTTTTGGCAGCAGAAATGGGGACAACGGGGACTCCCAAAGCTGCTTCCATTTCATTTATATCGATGGTACCGCCGTTAGTGGTGATTTCATCCATCATGTTTAGCGCCACTACCATAGGAATATTCATTTCAAGAAGCTGCATGGTCAGATACAGGTTTCTTTGAATATTTGTGGCATCCACTATATTTATGATAGCTTTTGGCTTTTCATCAAGCACAAAGCTTCTTGATACAATTTCTTCGCTACTGTAAGGAGACATTGAGTAGATGCCCGGAAGGTCTGTTACCAAAGTGTTTGGATGGCCCTTTATCACACCATCTTTTCTGTCAACAGTGACGCCCGGGAAGTTACCTACATGCTGATTGGCGCCTGTAAGCTGATTAAAAAGTGTGGTCTTTCCGCAGTTTTGATTTCCAACCAAAGCAAAAGTAAGAACGGTGCCTTCGGGAAGGGGGTCGCCGCTTCCCTTGGGGTGGAATTTTCCGCCTTCACCAAGTCCGGGGTGGACGGAAACATTGCTTTTTGCAGTTTCTTTTTCTTCTTCCGTAACTGAATCAGTCGAAGAAACTTCTATTTTTGCGGCGTCAGCAAGTCTTAAGGTAAGCTCGTAGCCATGAATCATAAGCTCCATGGGGTCACCTAAAGGCGCGTATTTAACTACGGTGACAGTCGCTCCCGGGAGCACTCCCATATCTAAAAAGTGCTGTCTAAGGGCGCCTTTTCCGCCAACTTTTGTGATGACACAGCTTTCGCCGATTTTGATTTCGTTTAAAGTCATAAATGTCTCGCTTTCATGCGCTGTCTTTTCTTCTATGGTTAGTCTAGGCTTAAGAAAATATATTTGTCAAACTGCAAACATTTGTTCGTAAAAATATTGAAATACTTTCATTAAGA
>JAEEXG010000024.1 GCA_016291405.1 Lachnospiraceae bacterium | reverse complement strand
TATTTAATTATCTCTTAAGATTAACCAATTCTTCAAGCATTGTGTCCGAAACTGTAATGATACGTGAGTTAGCCTGGAATCCTCTCTGAGTGGTGATCATTTCCGTAAATTCTGTGGAAAGGTCTACATTACTCATTTCAAGAACGCCGGTTCTCATGTATCCGCCGGATGCTGTGATATCAACGCCCATACCGTCGAATTCTCCTGAGTTAAGGCTTGCTGAGTAAAGGTTTTCTCCTTCTTTTTCAAGACCTGCCGCATTTGCAAATTCAGCAACTGCGATCTGTCCCATAAGACGGGTCATACCATTGTCGTAAGAAGCATAAATCTTACCGTTTGTCTGAATGGTGATGCCTGTCATTTCACCCATCTTACGTCCTGCACCGATACCATCCTTATTGCCTGATTTAGCAGCGATTGTGGATGTGCCGGAGTTGTTGTACATGTTTGTTGACTTCATGTCTAAAACGATGTCTGTAAAGTTTGCGATTGAGTGAACTATTTTGTCAGCGTCTTCAACTGTAGGTTTAAAGTCGAGAGTGAATGTATCTCCGCCGCCAACCTTTATAAAGTCACCGTTATCCGTATCGTACTGAAGACCAACGCCTGCTACGTTTAAGGAGTTAACGGTTATAACACCTGTTGTGTCGTCTACTGTGATTTTTTCAACAGTTGTCCAGTCAATGTTACCGCCAAATACTGCTTCCAACTGCTTTATCATATCGGCTTTCTGTGTTTCGTCTGTAGGCAAATTAACCTTTGTTACTGTTACAGCAGGTGTGCCTGATGTTTCTGTCTGTGTGAAAGCTGTCAAAGCTAAAGTCTTATTGGTATTGGTTTCATCTTTGTATGTATAAGTGCCGGATGCGAATGTAACTCCGTCGTTTAACTGTACAGCCTTACTTACGTTAGGATTTGCGGTAGCTTCGGCATTTAAGCTTACAAAATCAGAAATCTTGCTTCCCTTAATTCCCTTTGTGATAGATTCTCCGTTCTGATCGAGAATATCATCAATCTGCATATAAAACTGACCTGCATCGGTTGTGTTGTGAATAGAGAATCTTGCTGTGTAAGGATAACCTGCCTGATCGTAGAAGCTAAAGTTAACTACCTTACCCGATTCAGCTGCAAGGTCTGTATCGTTTTTATCAAGAATACCTGAAATAACGCCGAGTGTGGTGGATTCAGGTTCATAAGTCATAACTTCGGGGCTCATGATTCTTAATGCTGATACTGTGTCCTTTTTAATGTTTGAAACGTTATCGGGGTCTACCTGCCATCCCATAACGTTGTAACCGTTGCTGGACATAACCAAGTTACCGATTGCGTCAACGCTGAAAGCGCCTGCTCTTGTAAAGAAATTTGAATTGCCGTCTGAAACGATGAAGAACGACTGACCTGTAATACAAAGGTCGAAGGGGTTACCGGTTGTCTGTGTAGCACCCTGGCTGGTAATTGCTGTGTTTATTGCTGCAGACTGAACACCAAGACCGATCTGGCGGGCATTGGTACCACCTGTACCTGTTAATGCGTTGGGGCCTGATGCCTTCTGTGTTGTCTGATACATTAATTCACTGAAAGTGATTGAACTGTTCTTGTAAGCTACAGTGTTAACGTTAGCGATGTTGTTACCGATAACGTCCATCTTAATCTGGTGTGTTTTAAGTCCTGATACACCAGAATACATTGATCTCATCATAGTGATTGACCTCCTGATATAATGCAGTTTTGACTTCCTCTGTCAGTCAGAAGTCTAAGCCTCCAAAAGGTCCGGCTTATATTATTACTGCACCGTCTATATTGGTGAATATGTTTAGATCAGTCTCCGACTTATCTAAAGCTGTTACTACGGTATTGTTTGGAATATTGACCACGAATGCCAATGAATCCATTAATACCAATGAATCTTTGATTCCTTTCTCATTGGCCTTTTTTGTTGCAGTGTTAAGTCTTTCAAGCTGTTCTGTGGAAAGAGAAATGTTTCTGTCTGTTAATCTTCCTGCCGCATGCTTTGAAAATTTAAGTTCTCTTGGCGCTATTGCAGCTTCGCTCTTTGCCTTTAATATGTCGCTGAAAGAAATATCACTTACAGGTGTAGGTTTGTTTACAGGCTTGTTTAAAAACTGTGCCTGAACCTGCTCGATGGAAAGGAAATTATTTTTGTTAACGTCCATTTTTCCACCTTTCTAAGCTTGGTTGTTTGCTGTTTCTCTAAGCTCCTTGATTCTGCCTACGTACTGCTGTAAAAGTTCCTGTGCTTCCTTACCGATGAATGATTTCTGGTATGCATTCATGCTGTTAAATGTTTCGCTTAAGGTCTTGATTGCATCTTCATACTCAAGAGTTAACTCTTTTGTTGAAGGAAGTGAACCAAGCGCTGAAACGAACTTTCTTGCAAGGGCATATGCTTCTGAATACTGTTCGTCCATGATCTGGTATACATCGTCTACGGAATATAAGGATTCATCGATTGATATGAATGCTTTGTTGTTTTCGTATACAACGTAATCCACAATACCCTGAGCGTATTCCATTGCTCCTGTAGATGCGTTTGTCACTCTGCAGACAACTTCTTTTCCAACAAGTCCGCTGGCTCTTTGTAAGGACATTCCTGCTGTCATGTTCTGCATTTCTTCCAATTGTGAGAATGTTGCAAGCTGTGAAATATATTCGGTGTTTTCCGTAGGTTCCAAGGGATCCTGATATTTCATCTGTGCTACAAGCAATTGAAGGAATGCATCCTTACCAAGTGTTGAACCGCCTGCTCTTTCTGTTTCTTTTTTGGATAAAGAAAGCTGAGATGCTGTTGAGGGTTGAATCTCACCGTTTTTGACAATCGCTGAAAGATTGTTTTCTGCCATCTTTTTTCCTTTCTTGACTAAGCTTATGCGCTATAGTCTACGGTGTTTCCGTTTTGAGTCATGATTTCTTTTAGTAAAGCATCTTCCGTGGTGGCTATTTCTTCTTCGGGAGCTGAAAGATTAATTCTTCTTATGCCTCTCTTTTTAGGCTGATTGTTTTCCGAAGCGTTTCCTCTGTTCTGGTCGCTTAAGTTTCTTTCAAACTCATGGCTTTGAACAGTTACTTCGATTGCTTCAACCGTAACGCCTTTGCTTTCCAATGTCTCCTTTAATACGATGGCCTGACTTTCGATTACTGCCTTAACGCTTTCGTTCTGAGCTGTAAACTGTGCTGTCAACACGCCTTCGTTGTTTGAAGAAACCTTAACTTTTACTGTTCCTAAGTTTTCAGGGGTAAGCTGTAAGCTGATTTCACTTGCATCTGCAGTTATATCAACTTTGATTGCTTCCGTAATCTGATTAAGAACGTTTTCTGCAGACACTGTTGTAAACGATGCAACGGGTGCTTGTTCGTTTAATGCTTCAACCGCCTTGCTTATAAGGTTTTGTGTGAAGTTAAATGCCTGATGATTTGTTTCTTCGTGAGAGTTTTTGTGAAAGCCCTCGGTTTCTCTTCTGTCTAAAGAAATCCTTGAAGGATCGATACTTGATTCCTCTTTGCTCACTGCTTCAAGGTCTCTTAAAAGTCCTTCGTTTTGTTTAAGGTTTCGGACAGTTATTTTTTCTTCAAAGGTCTTTGCGACTACATTTGTAATCGGAGCCTCTTCTTCGTTGCTTACGGGTTCTTCTACCTCCTTGGTATTAAGAACGCTTGAAAATTCCTTGATGTTTTCTTTTAACTCTTCCTTGTCGATTCCCAAATCTTGTGAAATTTCTTCAAGAATGTTTTCAACCTCACCGGTTAAATCTGTAAGAGTTTCGTAGAGATTTTCGTCTGTCGCAAGGGTTAAGGTATCTTCGCAGTCGGTAAGCTTTGCAACAATTTCAGGTAGCTTCTCAGGATTAAGAAGCGCCGCCATTGTAAGCTGTAAAGCTTCAAGTGCGTTTACGATGTCTTCTTCGGTAACATTAAGTTCTTCCTCTAAGTAAGCCTTAACGTCGTCGATTGCATCGCTTACAACCTTAACATCTTCATCAGAAACATCTTTTTGAGGATTTTCCGTATTAACGTTTTCTGTCCTCATAACGGTCGGTTTGTCGTTAAAGTTCTCTTTGATTTCAGGCTTTTCGCTTACTTTCAAATCGTTGTCAGGCTTCTTAGCAATTGGTTTATTGCCTGCTTGCTGCTGACCTTTTTGAAAGTTAAGGTAGTCCTTAAAATCGGAACCCTGAACCTTGCCGCCGTTTGGTGTTTGGCTTAAGAAATCAAGTTTTGCCTGATTAAGTAAACCATTCACAGGTGTACTGGTCATTTCGTTCCTCCTCTCTTCAGTTGTCAATGTGCAAATTTTTTATCGCCAAAGACAAGCGCAATATCACTATTACCCTTGTCCCCACAATAACTATATCGGTCAATATTTAAAAAACTTAACCCTGAGGTTCCATGATTTTTACAAGCTTGGCTGCCTTCTCTGCATTCATGGCTCCAAGGATTTCTCCTCTGGTCTTTACATCAATGGCTTTTAAGATTCTTGCAGCTAAGTTTTCATCTTCCTTTTCAAGAATACCTGCCGCCTGCTTTGCTTTCATATTGGCAAAAGCATTAACGTATTCTTCGTATTGCTTGTCTTCCTCAATTTCCTTAACAACCTGCTTATATAAAGCCTCGGCTGTTGTGGGGTCCAATGCTTCGTAATATTTCTGGAAGCCTTCGGGCCCGGGGCCTTTATCGGAATAGATCATTTCGTTATAGAACTGTTCTTTTATTCTTTGAAACTCTACCTGCATCTGCTCAAAGGACTGAAGTCTTTCAACTTCTGCCTTTAAAGCGGTAAGTTCTTCTGCATTTGTGTTGTTTACGGTCTGAGCATGCTCAAGCTGTACTTCAAGTTCGTGAATGTAATCTACGGCTTCTTTTAAAGACGTATATCCGCCGTAAGCGCCTTCTTCGGTAGTCTCCGTAACCTGAGGGTCACCGGGAAGAATCTTGTTTATTACAGGCACATTTTTAAGCACCGGAGTTAAGAATTCCGACGCAAATCCACCAAAGTCAAGCTTAATTGCAAAGCCTAAGATAGCAATCCAAACAAGCACAATAACAGTCGTTATCAAGAAACTGGAAACGCCGTTTCCCGCTTCTTCTTCGGCTTCTATCTCCGCTTCTCTTTTGGAGATTTCTTTTGCTCTTTTCTTAATCTCCTGCTTTTGCTTCTTTTCTTCCTGCTTTAAGCGGTTTCTTTCTTCTTTTATTTGTTTTTTGTCAGCTTTTGAACTTGATTCTTCTGCCATCTAAAAACCACCTTTATGATCCCGATGTGCCATAGACATAACTGTTACGCTCATCGTTTTGCACGCTCTCTTCGTGCTTTTCTTCTTCCAAATATCTTTCAAATGCACGCTCTCTTAACTTTTCGTACATTTTTCTCTCCTGCATCATTTCCACAAGCTTAAGTCTTTCTTCTTCAAGAGCATCCTCCGCTTTTTTTACTTCAAGCTTTTGATCCTCTATAAAGTCTTTCATCCTGGAAATGGCGGATTCATTCTCAATTATTTCAAATACCGGAAGAGCTTCTTTTCTTAAATCTCTTCCCTCTTCTTCGTAGCCTTCAAGTCGCTTATATAAAATATTTAATTTTTCTTCTTCATCATCAAGGCGCTTTCTTGCTGCGGCAAATACGTTTTTTTGCTGCTCTTCAAGTCTTGCCTTTAGATTAAGAATATTCTGAAGTCTGAAGGAAAATCTGGCCAAAACTTCTCCTTACTAACCGACTATCTCATGAATCTTGGAAACCGCTTCTTCAAAAGTGGTCTTTTCGTCGGTTTGCTGTTGCAAGAATTCATTTATTGCTTTGTGCTTTTCAATGGCTTCATCAATTTCAGGATTGCTGCCGCTTTTGTAAGCACCGATGTTTATAAGATCTTCCGCATCTGCGTATGTAGCCATTAAGTTTTTAAATTTTCCCGCATCGCTTTTGTGAGCCTTGTCCGTAATCTGGGACATACATCTTGAGATGCTTGCCAGTACGTCTATTGCAGGATAATGGTTTCTTTGAGCAATCTTACGATTTAAAACTATATGACCATCCAAAATACTTCTTGCGGTATCGGTTATAGGCTCGTTAAAATCATCACCGTCTACAAGGACTGTATAAAGGCCTGTAATGGAACCTTTGTCGCTTCTTCCGGCTCTTTCCAAAAGCTTAGGCATTTCAGCGTAAACGCTTGGCGGATATCCTCTTGATACGGGAGGCTCTCCGCTTGCTAAGCCTATTTCTCTTTGAGCCATGGAAAAACGGGTTAAAGAGTCCATCATAAGCAAAACGTCTTTACCCTGGTCTCTGAAATACTCGGCAATTGCCGTGGCTGTTTTTGCGGCCTTTGTACGCTCCAATGCAGGCTTATCGCTTGTAGCAATAACAAGCACGCTTCGCTTCATACCTTCTTCTCCAAGGTCTCGTTCTACGAATTCTCTTACTTCACGGCCACGTTCTCCGATAAGAGCGATTACGTTTATATCAGCTAAAGTGTTTCTTGCAAACATACCAAGGAGTGTGGATTTACCTACACCTGAGCCTGCAAAAATACCGATACGCTGCCCCTTACCTATGGTTAAAAGCCCATCAACGGCTCTAACTCCCAGGGGCAACACTTCATCTATGATTTTACGTGACATAGGATCGGGAGGGGCTGCCTCAACGGGATATGTGACGCCCTTTATTTTTACGCCTTCAGGAGGCCTTCCAAGACCGTCAAGTGTATATCCCAAAAGGTCGCTTCCCACCACTACGTCAAGCGGGTGATTGTCGTTTTCAACTATGCATCCTATGCTTACGCCCTCTACATGTTCATAGGGCATAAGAAGGGTCTTTCCGCTTCTAAAGCCTACAACCTCTGCCATGGCAAGCGCAGTCTCCCCATCCTTTGAATAGATGGTGCATATATCCCCAAGCTTTGAATCGGGGCCATAGCTTTCAAGGGTCAAACCTACAGCGTTTGCAATCTTTCCCTGAGACTTATAGAAAGCCTTGTTTTCCAAAGCCTTATATTTATCAAAAGAAATATCGCATATCATACTTCTTTCCTGCCTTCATAGGAGAGAACCGTTAAGGTTCGTGCCAATTCTTTTAACTCTGTATCTATACTGCAATCGATAATTCCAAAGGGAGTCTCAATTTTAGCCTGTCCCTTTGCAAGGTCGTCTCTTTGCATGATTTCAGGCTCCTCTCTGTAGGGAACCTTATCTAAAAGTGCGGCTTTCATGCCAACCAGCATGTCATAGTCATATTGGCTAACACATATTGTGACTCTGTCGCTTGAATCAACATGCATTAAAGCTTTGTTTATAAGGCAAACAAGCACGTCTCTTCTTGAAAAGAAATTATCACCGAATACGTGCTCATATACATTTGTAATTACTTCCACCATTTCAGGTTCTATGGAGCGAACCATTTCTTCATATTCTTTTTGAAGATTTGCCTGATACTCAGCCAAGCGTTCTCTTTCCGATTCAAGCTCTTTGCTTGCCTCTAGTTGCCCTGCCTCATAGCCTTCTTTTCTGGCAGCTTCCCTTATGGCATCGCACTCGCTTTTTGCTTCTTCGATTCTTCTTGCAACTTCTTCGTTTGCTTCATCAAGCATTGCGTCGCATTCATCTTTTAAAGACTCAAGCTTATCCTGAAGCTGTTCCTCTGTTTCTCCGGGATTTTGATAATCGTCCGTAAGCTCTGAAAGGGGGTCTGAGGGCACAGGATTACCTTCTTCGTCAAATTGCTGTTCAAATTCTTCCTCTGTCTTTTCCCTAAGAACTCCGCTTGCTCCCTCAAGGTGCTTTGCGGCAACAGCGTTTGAGTCGATAACTCGGGTATTCTCGGTGGAGAATTGTATGAAATTTGACTTTAAGATATTAGACAACGATCTCGTCTCCTCCGCCACGTGAAATTACAATTTCTGCAGAATCTTCCAGTTTTCTTATAATGTTTACAATCTTTTGCTGAGCTTCTTCTACGTCCTTCATACGTACAGGGCCCATGAATTCCATATCTTCTTTGATCATTACGGCAAGACGCTTTGAAAGGTTGTTGAAAATTGCCGTCTGAACCTGTTCGTTTGCAGACTTAAGTGCAACAGCAAGGTCGTTGTTATCAACTTCACGAAGCACTCTCTGAATAGCTCTGTCTTCAAGCAACAAGATATCTTCGAATACGAACATCTTCTTTCTGATTTCGTCGGCAAGTTCGGGCTCTTCGATTTCCAAAGTTTCCATGATGTGTTTTTCTGTACCACGGTCTACTGTATTCAAAATGTCTACAACCGCGTCTACGCCACCGATAATGGTGTAGTCCTGGTTGATAAGGGATGCAAGTTTTGATTCCAATACTTTCTCCACTTCTTTGATAACATCGGGACTTGTACGGTCCATTACAGCGATACGCTTTGCAACGTCTGACTGTCTGTCCGGAGGAAGTGCCGATATAATAAGGGCTGCCTGAGATGCGGAAAGGTAAGACAAAATCAAGGCGATAGTCTGAGGATGTTCGTCCTGAATAAAGTTAAGAAGCTGTGCCGCATCTGTCTTTCTGACAAATTCGAAAGGCTTAACCTGCAAGGATGCGGTAAGTTTTCCGATAACGTCAAGGGCTTTATCAGATCCCAATGCCTTTTCAAGCAATTCTCTTGCGTAGCCGATACCGCCTTCCGCAATGTACTGCTGTGCAAGACAGATTTCGTAGAATTCATCTATAACGCTTTCTTTTAACTGAGGGGTGATGCTCCTTGTGTTTGCAATTTCCAAGGTAAGCTCTTCAATCTCTTCTTCCTTTAAGTGTTTGAAGATGTTGGAAGAACGCTCAGGACCAAGCACTATTAAAAGAATAGCGGCTTTTTGAAGGCCTGTTAATTTGTCTTCACTGTTTTTTGCCATTGTGGTTCCTTCCCAGCAATTACTGCATAGATAATTTTATCTTTATTCCCAGCCCTCGTTTAGCCAGTTACGAAGCAGATTTGCAACCGCTTCGGGATTTTCGTCAACGAATTTTTCAACCATTCTTCTGGTTTCTGATACAGTCTCAACCTCAATATCGTCAATTGTAGGTTCGGGTGTGGACTGTAAAAGTGTCTCAACAGAAAGCTCTTCGGGCTCTTCCTGGGCTTTCTGACCCACCATGCTCTTTAATACCACAAAGGCAAGTAAGCCTAAGATGATAACTATCAAAGCAATCTGGATAATGTCGGTAGCCTTTATGCCAAGGCCTTCAGAATCCACGAAGAAGTTTTCATCGTATGCAACAATAGAGATATTGCCTGCGGGGATGCCTGATGCATCGCTAGCAAGCTTTAACATATCATCGGTAATTTCGATAGGTGTTCTTTCTGAATTTGCTGCCTTATATTCTTCCCATGTAATACCTGCAAGTAAGCCCTGCTTTTTAACATCGTCTTCTTTTACGATTATGTAGTTTGTGGATGAAATACCCATGGATGACTGGGTGTATACCACTCTGCCGGCAGGAATGTTTGTGTTAACAATCTTTTCGTTGGGAAGGTACTTTTCGTACAATTCCTGAATTGAAGATGTGGAATAGTTGTTATCAAGATACTGGTATCCGGTTTCAGAGTTTGAATCGGTTCCGGGCACACCGCCCACACCGCCTTCGGAGTCTTCGGTATACAAAGATCTTTCTGATAAAAGACCCTGTGACTGTCCTTCTGCGGGTGTGTAATCATGAGTTGTTTCTTCGGTGGTTGAAAAATCGATAACAAGGTTTGAAGTAACCTTTATATCGCCAAATCTTCCCACACCTCCGAGTACTCTTTTAATACCGTTATTTAAAACATCTTCAGCTGCGTTTTTAACGCCTAACTGAGTGCTTGCACTTCCTGCGGCACTTGCTGAGTTTTCACCGGAAAACAAAAGGTTTGCATCACTGTCCAAAATAACGATGTGGTCTGTATTTGAGCATCCCAAAGCATTGGCAACGCCCTGTGCCAAAAAGGCTGCATTGTCAGGAGTAAAGTCTCCTTCGATATTTAAATAAATCGTAGCTCCGGGCTCTTCGTTCTTTGAAAGAAGGGTGCCGTCGTTTTCAGGCAAGTCAAGACGCACCGTTGCTGCTTTAATTGCAGGGAAGACACTTACAAAGTCTTCTTCAAAGGTGCTTTCAAGATATAATTTATATTTCTTTTGCTTGTCGGCTTCAGTTACTGTAAAACTTCCCGACAAAGCCTGGTCGATTGTGTATGTGGTGGTGGTGATGCCGCTTCCCGCTAAGGTAAGGCGGGCATTTGATAAATCTTTTTGAGGAACCTTTACCTGTAATCCGTCGTCGGAAACTTTGAAGGTAATGTTTGATTCTTTTAAAACATTTGTGATTTCGGAAGCTTCCTTTGTGGATTTACATTGTTCCAAGAGTGTGTAATTGGGGGAAGAAATGATTGCGTATAAGACAACGAATGCAACGACAACAGCCGCGGCTATAGCTATAATCGCGGTCTTTTGTTTCGCCGTAAATTCGTTCCATTTGGCGACTATCTTTTCCCAAATTTCTTTTAACTTAGCAAGAAGTTTCTCTGCCATATATCTTTCTCCCCGTTGTTACTCCTATGAACGTGCAAATCGCTAGATTTGCATATTCATTATCTCTTTATACGCTTCCATGAATTTATCTCTTACCGCTACTGTGTATTGAAGTGCGGTGGAGGCTTTCTGAAGCGCAATCATTAAATCGTGAGTGCTTTCCGTTTCGCCCATAGCGAAGCTGATTTCAGCATTTTCCGCATCGGACAAAAGGTTGTTTGTATTGTTTATGTTGTCGATGGCACTGTTTAAGATTTTGTCAAACATCGAATTTGACTTTGTGGGGGCCTGAGTTTTAAGGCCTGTTCTGTCGGCAGTTACTATCGACGAAGTGCCAAGAAGTGATTTAACGTCCATTGATTATCTCCTTATTACTTACCAAGATCCAGGCCCTTTAAAGCAATCTGCTTGCTGGCCGTAAAGGCTGTGGCATTTGCTTCATAGGAGCGGGATGCATCAATGAGGTTTGTCATTTCTGTGATGATATTTACATTGGGATAATGAACATATCCGTTTTCATCGGCATCGGGATGTGAAGGATCGTAAACCATGTTCATGGGGGTATCGGTGTCTTTGTAAACACCCGAAACCTTTACGCCCGTTCCCGAGTAATTATCCATCTTTTTATTTAACACTCTTGAAAAAGCTGTCTGCTTGTCTTTTTCAGCAAATGTAACCACCTTACGAACATAAGGAGTACCGTCCTTGGTGCGGGTGGTGTTGGCATTTGCAACGTTTTCAGAAATAATATCCATACGATATCTTTGCGCCGTAAGACCGGATGCATTGATATCAAACGAAGTAAACATTCCCATGGGCTACCTCCTTACTTCATGGCATTTCTAAGATTGCCGAATTCGCTTTGAATGCTGTTCATTAAGCCTTCATAAACGAGCTGGTTCTTTGCCAAAATCTCATTTTCTGTATCTATATCAACATTGTTTTTGTCTAATCTGTAAGATAAGCTTCTGTAGTCTTTATACGTACGAGCCTGCAACTGGTCTGTGCGAAGATTTTTGACTTTAGCATCCATTGTGTCAAAGTGAGAATGCTTCAAAGCTTTGGTTAACTCTTTTTCAAAAGTGATATCTTCTCTTTTGTAACCGGGCGTATCAACGTTAGCAATGTTATTGGCGATGGCCTGGTTTCTAAGCCATGAAGCATCTGCCGCTTTATCCAAAACGTTGATGTAATCAAATGCATTTGATTTGATCATGTTATCCTCCTTTGGAAGGTGTCAAAGTAAAAAAGTATATACTTATCCCACCTTATTTTATTATAAATTGTTTTTTGAAAAACACAAGGCTATTTTGGCAAAAAACCACATAATCTTGTGTTTTGACTAAAAGAGTCATACAAGATGTGGGTTTACATAATATTTATGCAACCACCGATTTTTGCTTAAAATACGCCAATTTTCATATGTCTTTCATGTGCCATAAGAAACAAAAAAGGACTTCAAAAGAAGTCCTTTTCGTCTGTTGTAATCCATTACTTAGTAAATATTATATCGGAATCAAATTAAAAATTATATAGATTTATCTTTTTTAAGTTTCTCAATTTCATCAAATACGGCATCGTTTAAAACTTTAATGTAAGTACCCTTCATTCCCGAAGATCTTGATTCGATAACACCGGCACTTTCAAACTTTCTTAAAGCATTGACGATAACGGAACGGGTGATGCCCACTCTGTCTGCTATTTTAGATGCCACCAAAATGCCTTCCATACCGTTTAACTCATCAAAGATATGGGTGATGGCTTCCATTTCGGAGAATGAAAGAGTGCTGATTGCCGAATGCACAACCGCAAGCTTTCTTGACTCTTCAGCATTTTCTTCGTTTACGGCTCTAAGCATTTCAAGGCCCACAACGGTGGTACCGTACTCACAAAGAATAATGTCATCAAGATCGTACTGCACGTTACACTTATAAACAAACAAAGTACCAAGTCTCTCTCCTGCTATTTCAATGGGAGAAATAACAGCCTGGAACTTGTGAATATCTGTGTGTTCAAAACCAAGTGTCGCAAGATTAACGTTTTCTTTTGTTGAAAGAACAGCCAAAAGACGCTCGTTAAGCATGGGATCGATAAAGCCGCCCACATTATTCTGAATTAGTTCTTCAATTGGCTCAATTCCCTGGCTGTTGCCTACGCCAAGAACTTTACCTTTCTTACTGATAACTAAAATATTTGAATTAAGGATTTCCCTCATAACCTTACAAATATCGTTAAAAACTACCTTACTTGAATTATTGTTATGCAATAATTTTCCGATTTTTCTTGTCTTATCAAGTAATTGTACACTGCTCATTTTTACTCCGTTTCCGCGCAAAAGGGCGCACAAAATACCTCTACATAGCGTAAAATACATTGTTATTTTATCATGAGGATATTAAATAATCAATCATTTTGACACAATTTAAGCACTTAGGGGGTAAAAATTGCAAAATTTGATTATTTTTTTATGTTTTTTATACACAAGCAAAAAAATAGAGCAAAGGTCCCAAAAACCTTTGCTCTGACTTTAAGCCTTTATTTATCTATGGTATTTCCGCATTCGGGATTTGAACAAACAAGCTTGTTTCCTCTTTGTGTGTAGATACTTCCGCACTTTTCACACTTCTTGTCAACGGGCTTTTGCCATACCATAAAGTCACAATCGGGAATTGCAATACATCCGTAGTAGCGTCTTCCCTTCTTTGTCTTTCTGATGACGATATCTTTTCCGCATTTAGGACAAGGAACACCGATCTTTTCAAAGTAAGGCATGGTGTTTCTGCATTCCGGAAATCCGGGACAAGCCAAAAACTTACCGTGAGGGCCGTACTTTATAACCATGTTTCTTCCGCAAACGGAACATACTTCGTCTGATACTTCGTCTGCTACCTTAACTTCCGAAAGTTCTTTTTCAGCAGCATCAACGGCGGATGAAAGGTCTGGATAGAAGTTTTTAACAACTGTCTTCCACTTAATCGTGCCTTCTTCAATACCGTCCAAAAGTGTTTCCATGTTGGCTGTAAAGTTTACATCAACAATTGAAGCAAAGGCTTCTTCCATCATCTTGTTTACCACTTCACCAAGTTCAGTAACAAAGATGTTCTTTCCTTCCTTTACCACATAGTGACGGGCAAGGATTGTTGAAATGGTGGGTGAATAGGTACTGGGACGTCCTATTCCAAGTTCTTCCAAAGCCTTTACCAAAGAAGCTTCGGTATAGTGAGCCGGAGGCTGTGTAAAGTGCTGCTTTCCTTCGATATCTACAAGTTTAAGCTTTGTGTCTTTGGTAATGTTTATGCCAAATGCGTTTTCCGCAAATTCGTTGTTTTCTTCGCCTTCTGTAGCTTCCTTGTATACGCTCATGAATCCGTCGAATTTAAGCTTAGCGGCACTCATTGAAAAATGATGCTCACCGCTTGATAACTTAACGTTTGTGGTTTCATAAACTGCGTCAGCCATACGGCAGGCAACAAATCTTTTCCAGATAAGGGTATAAAGCCTTAACTGTTCTCTTGAAAGATATTCTTTAACATCATCGGGAGTGCGGTTAATCATTGTGGGACGGATTGCTTCGTGAGCATCCTGGATCTTAGCTTTGTTTTTCTTTAAAGCCTCATCCTGTCTTACAAACTCTTCACCGTACTCTTTTGAAATGTAATCGTTTGCAGCTTCCAAAGCTTCATCAGCGATTCTTGTGGAGTCTGTACGAAGGTAGGTAATGATACCCTGTGTGGCATTACCGATTTCAACACCTTCGTAAAGCTGCTGAGCGATACGCATCGTCTTTTGTGTAGAAAAGTTTAAAGCCTTACTTGCTTCCTGCTGAAGAGTGGATGTAGTGAAAGGTAAAGGTGCCTTTCTTACTTTCTCTCCTGTCTTGATTTCATCTATCTTAAGGTCTTTTTTGTCTAAGTCCTTAAGGATTTTATCAGCCTGTTCTTTACTGTCGATCTGACCTGTATATTTTGCTTTTAAAGCCTTGCTTTCGCCTTCTGCCTTCAAAGAAGCGTCCACCGTCCAATATTCCTTAGGAATAAAAGCATCGATTTCTTTTTCTCTGTCACAGATTATGCGAAGCGCTACACTTTGCACTCTTCCCGCGCTAAGACCTCTTTTAACCTTTGCCCAAAGTATGGGGGAAATCTTATATCCCACCATTCTGTCAAGCATACGACGGGTCTGCTGGGAATCAACAAGATTCATGTCAATCTCCCTTGGATTCTTTAAAGATTCCTTGACTGCATTCTTGGTGATTTCGTTGAAAGTGATTCTGTATACTTTTTTATCAGACAACTTCAAAGCCTCATATAAGTGCCATGAAATTGCTTCTCCTTCGCGGTCCGGGTCGGTTGCGAGATAGATTTTTTCAGCCTTCTTTACTTCTTTACGAAGTGTGGACAACACATCACCTTTACCTCTTATGGTGATGTATTTAGGTTCGAAGTCGTTATCGACATCGATACCAAGCTGGCTCTTTGGAAGGTCTCTTACGTGACCGTAACTTGCAACTACCTCGTAGTTGGGACCAAGGAACTTCTTTATGGTATTTACCTTCGCGGGTGATTCCACGATTACCAGATATTTAGCCATTTGTTCTCCCCTTGCCTACACATATTTTTTCTCAAATACTTGCGAGTGTGGACTAACGGTTGTAAATATACACTAAAAATTTCAATTTAGCAAGCAATTTTTGTTGAGAATTTTTTCTTAGTCGCGACACACGCCTGTTAATAATGCATTTTGGGTATTTAAAAAAAATTAACAAGGAGAATTTGCAGTAAGATAATTTTTTATATCTACGGCTTTTTGCATGGGCATAAATCTTCCGGCACCCACATTTTTTAAAAAGGCTTTTCCCGTTAAAGAAATGCAAAGGGACAACACTTCATAGGCAGGGAGCAAAAGTACCTCCGATAATTGATCGGGAGTAAAGGAATTTTCATCGATTGCTTTTATGACTCTTATCTCGTTTTTATTTAAATTTTTGCATAGCTTTGATTCTGTTTCTTCTTTATTAATAGGAGTTTGAACATTAGGCACACAGTAGCGGTTTGTAAAGTCTTCCATAAAGCCGTCTATATCCGTTATCATTCCCGCTCCCTGATTAATTAATTCATTGGTGCCAAAGCTTGTGATGTCGCTTATGCGCCCGGGTACTGCAAAGACTTCTCTTCCTTGCTCAAGTGCACAATCAACGGTAATTAAAGTCCCGCTTTTTTCTTTAGCTTCAACCACGCACACACAATCGGACATTCCCGAAATCAAACGGTTTCTTTGGGCAAAGAAAGCTTTCATGGGCTGGACTGACGGATATATTTCAGACATTACCCCTCCGTCTTCGCACAGTCTTTCATAAAGGATTCTTGATTCCTTAGGATAAATGTGCTCAACGCCTCCTCCAAGAATTGCCAGGGAATACCCTCCTGCATTCACCGCCGAAAGCTGAGATATTGAATCTATGCCACGAGCCATTCCACTGATTAAAGAAACCTTGTAGGAAGCAATCAATTCTCCTAACCTTGTTGCCACGTTCATTCCGTATACCGAGCACTCTCTTGCCCCAACAACGGAAATGGTGGCGTCCTGCTCTTTCGGAAGCTTTCCTTTGAAAAAAATAAAAGGAGGAGCATCCTTTAAGGTTCTTAGTCTCTTTGGATAGTCTGAAGACTCAATTGATAAAAAATGAATATTCTCTTTTAAAAGCCTCTCATACTCTCTCTTTGGATCATAGTCTTTTCGAGACTTAATCACTTGTGAAAGCCTTCCTGCAGGAAAGAGCTTCAGGCTTTCAAGGGTCTTTTCATTTGCTTCATAAAACTCCTTTGGAGAAAGAAACTTATCTTTAATCTTTTCATAGGTTTTAATGCCGATAGCCCCGGTTGTGGCCATATGCATAAGATAGGGGATTTCCCTGTCAAAATCGTAAGTAAGTGCATTTTTAAAATTGTCCATTTTAACCTCCCATATATTCGGGGAATCTGTAGCAGGAAGCCTCGGCCAAATGGGCTATTGATACATTTTCTTCCCCTTCGTAATCGGCAATTGTTCTTGCCACACGTAAAATCTTATAAAAACTTCTCATGGATAAATTCATTTGCTCATAAGCTTCGTAAACAAATTCAGTTTCTTCTTTTCCAAGAGGGATGTATGTGTTTATCTTTGCTGCGGGTATTTGAGAATTGAATTTAAAAGATTCTTTTTCATATCGCTTCTTTTGAATGTTTACGCACGCTTCCACTCTTTCCTGAATTTCTTTGCTTGAAAGCCCTTGCTGTCTTACACCGTTAAGAAGTTTAGGTTCTAAACGATTTACTTCAACGCATATGTCGATTCTGTCTAAAATAGGGCCCGATAGCCTTGATAAATAACGTTCGATTGCATTTTGAGAACACCTGCACTTGTTTCTGTCGGGGTAAAAACCGCAGGGGCATGGATTTAAGGCGCCAACCAGCATAAATTTTGCGGGATAAGTAAAGGTTTGCTTAGCTCTTGAAATAGTGATTTTTCCATCTTCCAAGGGCTGCCTTAACATATCGATGGTTTCTCTCTTAAATTCAGTCATTTCATCAAGAAACAAAATGCCTCTGTGACTTAAAGAACATAGCCCAGGCCGAGCCATTGATCCTCCTCCGCAAATAGCCTGAGCACTCGAAGAATGATGAGGGCTCCAAAAAGGACGCCTTATGACAAAGGGCATTTCTTCGCTAAGCTTCCCCGCAACGGAGTATATGGTGGTTACTTCAAGGCTTTCATCATAAGATAACTTTGGCATGATGCCTGGAATACACTTTGCAATCAAAGACTTGCCGGCTCCCGGAGGCCCGCTCATTAAAAGATGGTGAAACCCTGCTGCCGCAAGGGCCGCCGCACGCTTTACGTTTTCCTGACCATAAACGTCTTTAAAATCAGGCTCATCGGAATTTTCTTCATAGAATTTAAGCTCATCTTCAAGGCTTCTTCCTTCGTTTGAATAAACGTATGGAGGCATAAACCTGTCAGCCTCTTCCTTTGGCATTTGAAAGTATGCTATAAGGCTTTCTAAGTTTTCAACGGGCACTATTTCTATGCCCTTTATCATCCCTGCTTCCTTTTCGTTTTCTTTTGGAATAATGACCCTTTTAAAGCCTTTGTCTTTTGCCATTTTTACAATGGCCAAAACTCCCCTAACGCTTGTTACTTTTCCGTCTAACGAAAGTTCTCCAAGACACAAGGTTTCGCTGCTTTCAAAGTGCTCTAAGTGCCCAAAAACTCCAAGAAGGGATATTGCCATTGGAAGGTCGAAGCCCGAACCGCATTTATGCTCATCTGCTGGGCTTAGATTAACCACAATCCTCATGGCGGGAAGATTGATGCCTGCGTTTTTTAAGGCTACTTTAACTCGGTCTTTTGATTCTTTTACTTCACTTCCGGGAAGGCCTATTATTTCAAAGCCGGGTAACCCTGAAGAAGCATCCACTTCAACCGTTATAAGGTCGCCAAAAACGCCTCCGACTCTGCCGGAGTATACTTTATAAACCATATTTAATTTTTTCTCTCTCGGTACAAAAGGATACGCCAGTCGGCGTAAAATATATTGATACGGGCTTTCCGTTTGAACGAAAAGCCCGCTCAAAGCAACTTATCTCATCGAATACCTGTTATCAAGCTTTTTGATGGTATCAACGATTTCCAAATTATAATATAACGAACGATTTCCCAAATCAAGCATCTGATTGGTGGAATACTCAACTACCACGGGATATAAAGGTGTGGCAGGATTAATGCTTGTTACAAAAGCTTTAAATCCGTTGTTTAACAAAACGCTCATTCCGGGCTTTAAAACCGTTACAGAATCAATAAGCACTTCCACCGCTTTTTTGTTAAATACATCGGGATAACTTAACATGTGATTGATTGTATAAATCTGAGAGTTAGGCTCCATCTCTCCTGTGATACTCATGGCTGTCATTGTTTCAAAAGTATCAGCTACAGAAAGAACCCTTGCTCCAAGCCTTACTTTTTCTTTGTCCTGTTCACGCTTAAATTTATGATTGGTAAGGACTCTATAAGACTGAGCACATATTTTTCTAATGGAGGGATTATCGGGAAACAGGGTATCAAGAAGCTCAAATCCCATATCCTGAGAGTTATCCAGAATTCTTATTTGTTCTTCGGGTGTTTCACCTTCCAAAAGGAAATCCGGAACGTTTGCCTTTCCTATGTCGTGTAAAAGGCAAGCCATAACGGTTTCTTTTTTCTCTTCATAGGAAATGCCCATTTTGGTGCACATTAAGGCTGCCAAAATGCCTACACTGAACAAATGCTTATATACAAAATTGTCTTTACTTCTGGCGTCGGGAGAAAAGTCGATTCGCATGCGCGGATTGGTGCCGAATCGCTCGATAATATCGTCTGCAATTTTATCAAGCTTGTGCAAACGATGGGTAGCAACTATTTCTTTGATTTCTTCCCCTAAATCTCTTGCTTTTAAATACTTTGTACGTTCAAATTCAACGTCGTCTTCGCTTTGAGGGGGAAGGGGTTCTGTGGGATCCAACACAAATATACCAAGTATTCCGTTTGTGTTGATAAACTCCATTAAGCGATCGTCTAACTTATAGTCTCTGTCAAAAACAATCGCGCCCTTTTTATCAAACAAACACTTGGCAAGTCTCATTCCGTTTTTAAGATTTCCGGACTTCACGAAATGCATTGAATACCCCCAATGAATCAATCTAATTTAAGTATAATCGTGACTCGTTTATTTAGCAATAATCACTTTATAAACTCGCTCATGCAATAATTTGCAACGTCCAAACCTTTATCCGTTAAGAAAAATCTGTCACCCTCTTCTTTTAAAAGTTCCTGCTTTTTAAGCTTACTTATTTCATCTTTATAGTATTCATTTAAGTCTTCGTTAAACTCTTGAAAGAATTCTTTTTTAGATACACCGTCTGTGCATCTTAAGCCTAAAAACATAAACTCTTCCATTGAGTCTTTTTTAGTTAAGATTATGGTATCGCTTGAATAGTCTTTATTTATAAACCTATCTAAATCCGAATGCATCTGAAAACGGGTATTTTTATATAAAGATGCGGCAGCTATTCCAAAGCCCAAATAGGGAATTCTTCGCCAATATCCTAGGTTATGCTTACACTCATATCCTTCTTTTGCATAGTTAGATATTTCGTATCGGTTGTAGCCCGCATTTTTAAGCATTTCCTTTGTAAGATAATACATTTCTCTGTCTTCATCTTCGCCTACGGGAGGGGCATCTTTATACCTTTCATAAAAGGGCGTTCCTTCCTCCAAGATGAGGCTGTAGGAGCTTATATGGGTGGGCTTAAGCAGCAAAACCTTATTAAGGGTTTCTTTGTATGAATCAATGGTCTGCAACGGAATTGCACTCATTAAATCTATGTTTATGTTTTCAAAGCCCGCCTTTTTTGCATTATTAAAGGTTAAAAGAAACTCTTCAAAGGTATGAAGCCTTGATAAAGCCTTTAATTCATTGTTGTTTGCGGATTGAAGGCCGATGCTTAATCTGTTAAAGCCTGCCTTTTTATATTCACTTAGCTTAGAAAGATTTGCGGAGTTTGGATTTACTTCAATACTTATTTCGGCACCCGGTAAAAACTCAAACTTACTCTTTAAAAGGGCAAGTATATCCGTTATGTATGAAGCATCAGGGACACTTGGAGTGCCTCCTCCGAAAAAGCAAGAGACTATGGGAAGTTTACCCACAGTCTCATAAGTTTTTCCAATCTGGTCTTTAAGCGCAGCAAAATACGCATCAAATTTATCTTTGCATCCTGCGAAAGACACAAAGTCACAATAATCGCACTTTCTTGCGCAAAAAGGAATATGTACATAAATTTCTGTGTAATCTTTACTCTTCATCAAGCTTAAGCACACTCATGAAGGCGCTTTGAGGTATTTCAACATTACCTACCTGGCGCATTCTCTTCTTTCCTTCTTTTTGCTTTTCAAGCAGTTTCTTTTTACGTGAAATATCACCGCCGTAACACTTTGCAAGCACGTCTTTACGCATTGCCTTTACGGTTTCTCTTGCAATAACTTTTCCGCCTACGGCTGCCTGAATGGGAATTTCGAATAAGTGTCTCGGGATTTCATCCTTTAACTTTTCACACATTCTACGTCCGCGCTCATATGCGGAATCTTTGTGAACGATGAATGAAAGGGCATCCACTTCTTCTCGGTTAATCAAAATATCAAGCTTAACCATCTGAGACTGCTCATATCCCTTTAATTCATAGTCAAAAGAAGCATATCCTCTTGAGCGGGATTTTAAGGCGTCAAAGAAATCGTAAATGATTTCATTTAAGGGAAGCTCGTACTTAATAAGAGCACGGGTGGCTTCCATGTATTCCATGCTTACGTAGCGGCCTCTACGCTGCTGGCAAAGCTCCATAATGGAACCTACGTAATCTTTTGAAACCATTATTTCGGCATTTACGATGGGCTCTTCCATATAGTCAATTTCGGAAGGATCCGGTAAATTCGAAGGATTGGTAAGCTCTATCACTTCGCCGTTTGTTTTATGAACTTTATAAATAACGCTTGGAGCGGTGGTAACTAAGTCTAAGTTATATTCTCGCTCAAGTCTTTCCTGAATAATCTCTAAATGAAGGAGGCCTAAGAAACCGCATCTAAAGCCAAAGCCCAAAGCAATGGAGGTTTCTGGTTCATAGAAAAGAGACGCATCATTTAATTGAAGCTTTTCAAGGGCATCTTTTAAATCGGGATACTTAGCTCCGTCTGCGGGATATACGCCACAGTATACCATTGACTGAACCTTCTTATATCCGGGAAGAGGCTCGGTGCAAGGATTGTTAAGCTCTGTAATAGTGTCACCCACTGCCGTATCACGAACGTTTTTAATGGAAGCTGTAATGTATCCAACCATACCTGCGCTTAACTCTTCGCAGGGAATAAACTGGCCTGCTCCAAAGTAGCCTACTTCCACTACTTCAGCGGTTGCGCCCGTTGCCATCATCTTAATGGGAACGCCTTTTTTAACAGTACCGTTCTTTATACGAACAAAGGCAATTACACCTTTGTAGGAATCATAAAGAGAGTCAAAAATCAAAGCCTGAAGCGGTGCATTTGCATCTCCTTCAGGAGCGGGAACCTTTTCAACGATAGCTTCCAAAACCTGGTCTATGTTGATTCCGTTCTTTGCAGAAATTAAAGGAGCATCCTGAGCTTCGATTCCGATTACATCTTCTATTTCATTAATAACCTTTTCGGGATCTGCGCTTGGAAGGTCGATTTTATTAATAACAGGAAATACATCCAAGTCATGATCTAAGGCAAGATAAACATTTGCCAAGGTCTGAGCTTCAATACCCTGAGCCGCATCTACCACCAAAATAGCTCCGTCACAGGCAGCAAGTGCTCTTGATACTTCATAGTTAAAGTCGACGTGACCGGGAGTATCTATAAGGTTAAAAATGTACTCTTCTCCGTTCTTTGCTTTATAAACGGTACGTACGGTCTGAGCCTTAATGGTGATTCCGCGTTCTCTTTCAAGGTCCATGTTATCAAGAACCTGTTCCTGCATTTCACGGCTTGTAAGAAGACCCGTCATCTCTATTATACGATCGGCAAGAGTTGACTTACCGTGATCGATATGTGCTATAATACAAAAGTTTCTAATGTGTTTCTGATCCAAATTTATTTCCTCACAAAAATGAATTTCGATTTAGTATAACATAAAAACATTGCCTTCGAAAGGCTGAAAGGCCACATATTTTCAATATATTTTAAATTTTGTATTGACACAAAGAATTCTTTCTACTATTATATTTTAGTGTGCGACATTGAATCGTCCGTGTCCGGATTGATGTTGCTTAGTTTATTAACTTAGATGATAAAAAATGGAGGTGTATAGTCTTGGCTAACATCAAATCTGCAAAGAAGCGTATCTTAGTAAACCAGACAAAGGCTGACAGAAACAAGGCCATCAAGTCTGAGGTTAAGACAGCGATCAAAAAGGTTTATGCAGCTATCGACGCTAAGGATCAGGCAGCCGCTAAGGAAAGCTTAGTTAACGCTACTTCTCTTATGGATAAGGCTTGCTCTAAGGGTGTATATCACAAGAACACCGTTAGCAGAAAAGTATCCCGTATGAACGTTGCTGTAAACAAGATGGCATAAACTTATCGCTAATAGATGATTATAAAAAGGAACTCATTTCGTACCGTCATGCGAAATGAGTTTTTTTGTGCGCAACGAGCCAAAGTCAAAATGTGCTTGCACAATTTTGACCTTGGCGACTGCGGGAAAATCCTCGGATTTATCCGAGGATTTGTGCAAAAAAATCTCTCCTGTCTTTCAAGGAGAGATTTTTATTATTTATCTTGAGTGACCACCGCCGCCGTGGCTTCCGCCACCGCCTGATGTATGGTGTCCTCCGCCACCGCCGGAGGATGAACTTGATGAAGGTGGATCGTAAACCTTACTTACGGATTTACGTAAGAACCTGTCTTCGTGCACCACAAAGTTTGCGCCACCGGGAGAAACATAGGTGTTTGCATTTGTGGTAACTTTTCCGCTCTTTGACTTTAAGTGGGTAAGGACAAATATTAAAAGCACAAAGCCTGCCACTATAATTGCAAAGGGCTTAAAGGCCAAATCCACTATTTCTGTATCAAGATCGAATCTTACCTGAGTTACAAAGGTCATAAGTCCATGCTTGTAGTCTTCATCAAGGTTATCATAAAAAACGTCCAAAGCATGGTCTATTTCATCGCTTGAATATCTTTTTTCCGCCTCTCCCGTTGTGCCCATCCAGGTATAGATTCTTCCGGTTTCAGGCTCTCTGAATAAGTTATCTACCAAAATTACGCCATCGCCTGTTTCTTGAGTGCCATCCAAAATCTGAGGCTGATCAAATCCAAATTTGTTTACTTCCCAGAATTCATCCGCATAAAGCATTACGTATTTATCGGGAGAAACCATTTCCATGTTATATCTTTTACAATAATCCTCAGCGTACTCTTTTAAGGATTCATTCAAAGTAACAATGACAATATCATTTCCGATTTCCTGTTCAACTTCATGGATGTATGACTCTAAGTCCGCTTCTTCCTTATCGGTTAATTCATCTGCGTAGTCAAAGACTCTTTTATCGCCGTAAACTCTCTCGGTATTTCCGCTTACATAGGACAAAACTTCATCGGTCTTTCTCGGAATGCTTGGCTTTTTATACATATAATAGCCAAATACTATAAGCACTATAACGGCAAGTACAATATTACTTTTAATAAACTGTGTTATTACTCTTTTGTTCACGATACAAGCCCTCCGAATAATCTGGAAATCATTTCAACCAAAGCCCAGGTGAGGCCTGCTTTTGTGATGCCGTATATAATTACTTTAAGTAAAGAAACCGGTGTGGTGCCTACCACTTTTCCCGTTTGTCCGTTTACATGGAAAACATACTCTTTTCCTGCCCAGGAGTACTTATACACCCACACAGGAAACAGAGCATACTCAGTATTATCATTGTCTAAAGAAACGTTACTGCTTACCTTTGTAACGGTGTTGTATCCCGAAACAGAGTCGTTAATCAGTGTATTAACGCTCTTAATTGCCTTTTGCTTTGCTCTTTCTATAAACTCTCCCGCGGGAGCATTGTATACTTCTCCGTTAAACCCTGACATGTATTTAGGGTCAAAAGAAACATTTGCGTTGTAATCATAAGGCTCCATTAAGTCCATTACGGAGTCGGGAGCTTTTACTGAAGCATCGGCAGGAATCTTTTTAAAGTCTACATCCAGTTTTCTTATAATTTCATAGTAAGAAGTCTCTGTATATCTGTAATTTCCGCTTCTCCAATGTCTTGTCTTTGTGCCTTCCGCAGTGTAGTCAGCATCCGATTTAAAGTCATACAAAAAGAAGGGGACATACATACCCTCAAGGTTTTCCAAAGTCTTTTCGCTAAGGAAGGAATTTGGAGTAAAGATTCTTTTCTTAAACTCATTTTCCATTGCCGTAACGGCTTCTTCTTTTGAAAGCTTAAAGGGAAGAATTTCCTTTGGCTCGTATTCGCCTTCAACTCTTGGGTCCAAAATAAGGTAATTGCCACAATAAGGGCACTTTGTGGCGCTTGTTACTTCATCTGCGTTTATTTCTCCGCCACATGAATAACAGACTGTAACGGAAGCGTCGCCACGCTTTTCTTCACAGTCTGTACCATCGCAGTAGGGGCAATACATTTTCTGCATCTTAGGTGAGAAAACCATATTACCCCCGCAGTTTTTACATTGAAAATTCATATCTTTATAACCACTCCTGAATATAGTTTAGTACTCGGTCCTTAGGTAATGGTTTAGAGAAGTAATAACCCTGAATGAATTCAACACCAAGCTTCTTAAAAGCCAAGTATTCTTCTTCGGTCTCCACCCCTTCCACAACTACTTTCATACCGAGTTTGTGGATCATCTCAATAGTATATTCCGTCGCCGTTTTAACCTTGTCGGATGTAAAGTAGGTGTCGGTTAAAACTTTGTCGATTTTAATCATCTTAAGCGGTAATTTAACAACGTAGGCAAGATTTGAATAGCCTGAGCCGTAATCGTCCAAAGAGAACGAACTTCCGTAAGTAATAAGCTCATTCATGGCTCTTTCCATTAATCTTCTTGAGTTAACCGCCGCAGTTTCGGTGATTTCAAAATTAATCTTGTGAGGAGGTATCTGATACTCTCCCATAATGTTTTTAAGGGTTCTTGCAATGTCTTCCTGCATACACTGAACAACGGAAAGGTTAACTTCCACGTAGTCTATTCCGTATTCTTCGATGCGGTTTCTTTGAATAAACTCGCAGACCTTTCTAAACATTACTTCGCCAAGCTTTAAAATCATGCCGTTCTTTTCGGAAAATCCGATAAAGTCATTTGGCAAAATAACATTTCCGTTCTCATCTCTGATTCTGGCCAGTGCCTCAATTGCAGAAAAACGACCTTCCGCAATATTATAAATCGGCTGATAGAAAACTTCCACGGAATCGTTATGAAAAGCCCACTCAAGTGCGTGCTGCATTTCAAGGTTCTTTTGACGAGCTTTAAGCTCATCTTCATCTACGCAAAGCACATCTCCGGGAGAAAGCTTTTTACTCTCCTGCGCAAAGAAATGGATAACTTCTTCAAGTTCGTCCACATCCTTAAAAGAAAGAATGCTTTCTGCATAGGATAAATATACAGGAATTTCAATTGATGCGCCTCCTACGGTCCAGGGAAGCTCAAAGCGCTTAATAATCTGCTCTAAGGCCTTCTCCGTTTCGCTTGGATTATCAATTGATATACAAAACAGATTGTCTTCGATTCTAAAAAGTGTGGAATCGGGAATTCCGTCTGCAAATTCAGAAATCGCACAAATTATGCTTTCCACCGCATGGCTTCCGAAGATTTCGTTAACCATGTTTATGTCTCCGATTGCAAAAGAAACCACTGCTTTATCTTCGTGTTTCTTTATGTTTTCACTCATTATCATTCTGAAACCTTTGCGGTTAAAGACGTTGGTGGCAAAGTCTATGTGATATTCGGGATTTTCAAGCTTACAATACATGTACATGCAGGCTAAGCACATAGCGTAGCCTACCAAAAGAATCTGGTTGTTTAAAAACTGAATTGTGGCAACCACAGTCCATGAAACCATCCAAAAATAGATGGCAAATCTTCTTTTAATATTGATTCTCTCTCTTAAAATAAGCACCATGATAAAGGTTGCCGCAATATAGAGAGCGCAGAAAAAGTATGTGAAATATACGGGAACTCCGTAAGTATAAAGTTCGTTTTCTTCAAGGTGGATTTTAACAGGGAAAATGCATAAAATGATGCCTTCTATCACTAAGGGAACAATCGTGACATCCACCCAGAACTTTTTAAAGACGTGGCGAATCTCTGCAACAGCAAAACGCGCGGAAAGAAATGCCACTGCAACTATCGAGCAAAGATAAACCTTGCAGACTATAAAGCAGGCGGTATCTCCGATGTAGCCTCTGTAGTTGATGGCAAAGACAGAAGAAATATCAAATATGACGCACATTATTACGCCTATCAACAGTTTGGTAAAAGCTTTTTCCGCCGCAAAATTAAGGCGTTTCTGGCTTAGCGTCATTGCAAGCACAACAAGTGCCATTATTAATCCCGCAAACTGAAATTGAATATTCCAGACCATTATTCCCTCCAAATACACACGTTATTAATGATTATACCATAAAAGCCCCCATAAAGCGAGTAATTAAGGCCCTAATCCCGTCACAAGCCCCCATTACTCCAAAACCACCGCCTGGGAATAAAACTGCTTATATCTTTTTATAAAAGTTTCCATCTCGTATTCTTTTATTCCAACCATAGGATCCGAGACGATAACGGTTTCTTTTTCCGTATCATACCCGATAAGCACCATACAATGCATATTGGCTTTCCATATGATGTATTCGCCGTTTACAATCCATTCTGTGGTGTATCCGGGGTCTTGATTCATGTTGGATGTGGCCCACACGATAACGGGCTTACCTTCTTTTACCTTTAAAAGCATGTCCTGAAAGGCGCTTCCCGTGTAGTTAAAGGCTCTTAGGTCGCTTCCCATGGTTTTAAAATAGGAATTTGCCGCCAAAACTATGGCCTGAGCGTAGCAACCGTATGCATCTTTTTCCTTTGGATCTCCCACAAATTCTTCGTAGAAGTTTGCTTCACCTACAGGCGCCTTAGGAAGAAACCTGTCTGATAAAACTTCCTTTGTAACATCAAAGCCAAGGTAATTTAAGACTGTAGCCAAGGACGTGATTTCACAGCCGTTTGGAAGGCTTGGATACTGACTAATATACGATACGTCCAAAACTACCCTTTCTTTTTCCAAGGTAATTTCTTCCGTAAGTTCCATATCTTCTCTGAATCGCTTAAAGTTTTTTCCGTCCGCATAAAGAAGAGTGCCGTCTTCGCTTACAAGCTGATAGCAGCAATCGTTTGAAATTCCTATTCTTAAAAATGCCTCCCAAAGCATGGCCTTTCTTACAGGCCCTCCTTCAAAGGAAGGGGACTCATAAAGCCCTGCCTCGTTTGCGGCATAAACAAATTCCTTTGTACGTCTGAACTCACTTTTACCTATCTTTGTGGGCACATCCATGCCGTTTGGAAGGTTTAATTCAAAGGGAGAAGGGTAAGAATTTTCAACAATAAAGTCTTCTTTTTGCAGAGGTTCTTCTAAAATGATTTCTTCCGCTTCTTTTATTTCGTTTTCAGAAAGAGTTTCTTCTTCAGCCTTAAGTTTTTCAAGCCTTTCCTGCTCTTTCTTTAGTCTTCTTTCTTCGATTTTAATTTCAATTTTGGATTTTAAAGTTTTATAGACATCCTCAGTAAAAGTCCCTATCTTCTCCGCGCATTCTCTAACTATGCTTGCGGCTGTGGGCCCTTCGGATTCAGATTTTTTACCACTAAAACCGGAATATATAATTATTAAAAGAATCAGCACCGATACAGAAAATATCAGTAGCTTTGCTTTCCCATGCTTTTCCATATATCCCCAACTTTTATTACACGTATATTTACTAAAAGTATATCACGAAAAGAAAACATAATAAATCCGGGGAGACAATCTCCCCGGTAATTTATTCTTCAATCCCCTTCATTGATCTTTTCTTTTCAAACATCTTTTCTTCGGCTTCTTTAAAGACTAAATCAAAGTCGTGATGCTTGTTTGGATCGTATGCTACCGCCGCTATTGCTGCGGAGATTCTCTCCCAAGGCTCCAATCTGTCGTCAAAGAAAGCATCCTGCATTTCATCGATTAAGGTATCTGCAAGTACGTCATAGTTGTGAAAATCCTGACCTTTTAATACAATGGCAAACTCTCCGCCTATGATTCTAAATACCGGAGAATGTTCGAATGTGACACAGATTAAACGACTCAAATCTTTAATTGCAATATCGCCTTTGTCTTTACCGTATTTTTCGTTTATGGTATCTAAGAAATTAAGGTCGCAAAGAGCAAGGCCCACCTGAGTGTCCCCCTCTTTTATTCTTTCTTCTATTCTCTTAATTTCTTCGGCAAAGCCCATCTTGTTTCTAATGCCGGTAAGCTCATCTCTTATGTTTGAAGCTCCTGCTTCAGATGCATTTCCTGCGCCTTCCTGTTTCTTTATGCATCCTGTAAAGAAACATATAAAACATACGCTAAGGGCAATTGTTGCAATAATTTGAATAATGGTGTACTTAGCTATTAAGCTTCCTAAATCCTGTAATGATTCCTGTCCGAGAAAATGGAAAATCAATACCGAAGCTAAGCTAAGAATAAGTGCAAACACTAAGCTTGCGCTTATAAATGTTCTGGATAAAGGGGTGCTACGCTTTTTCATACGTACGGGCCTCCTGCTTAAATAATAAACACTAGGTTACTTATACAAACGATATTAACACATGGGAAATTACATAGAATTAACTGAAAAAAGAAAAAAGAGGGCCGATTTTTCGACCCTCTTAAGTACATATTATCTACGTGCCATTGCTTCTTCGAAGTCTTTTGTTCCTACAAAGATTTCATTCTTATAAGGATTTTTGTGAAGAGCTTTTGCACGCTTAAAGATTACGCCAAGGCAGATAACGTTAACTGCCACTGCAAGTATTGCAACGACGCCCTGAGCTGTGGGATCTGCTGTGATTCCCCTAGAAGCAAGCTCTGAAGCTGAAGTAATCTTTGTCATATCTAAAGCTGTAATTCCATTTTCCACTGCTCCTTTGTAAAGTGAAGGGAGTGTTGAAAAAGGTGTTGTAATCTGGAAAAGCGGGAAAACCTGGGCAAACATACACCAGATTGCAAGTGTGTTTGCACGGTTTTGAATCCAACCGCCCTTGTTCCAGAAAGCGTTTGCAAATGTGGGAGCCAAAAGCAAAGCCACACCGCAATACCATGTATGGGTGGGAAGGTTACAATATGTGTATTCAAAGTTCCATACATCGTAAGCGATGATAAACCAGAATGTCATATCGGGCCAAAGCATGTCGTCTTTCTTCTTTGAAGAGTAGATTCCCCACCAGCCTGTCATACAAAGGATGTTTAGTACACCGGCCAAAGCATTTAAGATGTTCCACCAGCCGCCGTAAAGCCATACGTTTTCTGATGAGAACCACCAGCCACCTGCCATGCCGCCTGCATTAAATCCGTTAATGGCAGATTCGATATCTGAACCTACCGCAATTAAAATGTTGATGGCTACGATAACGAAAGGCCAGGGTTTAAACCATTCTTTCTTACCGATTCCCCATCCGTACTTAATCATCATGAAACCTACGCATCCTATGTCTGCTGCATAGAGCTTTGCGTAATGGAACCATCCGTTCATGTAAAGAACCGTCTGGTTGTTAACTGCCCATGCGGCACCGCTTTTAGCGCCAAGGGTTTCAACGATAAAATAAACTGTAAGAATAAGCGGAACTACGATAAATACGCATACACCGCCGACTTTGGTCCTACGGCCGATTTCGTTCATAACGATTAATCCCGCAAAAACCAAAACCCATCCAAGGATCTGCATCATTGCCTGATCCCCGTAAAGTTGGAATAACATAATCTTTCCTCCTCTTTTCCCTTAAGGGATAAAATTATTTTTTAAAGCCTTACGGCTTTTAATCTAACTTCCCGCAATTTCTTTAATCATGAATTCGTTTCCCTGCAAAAGATAAGTATGCTCACTTCCGCAATTGGGGCAGGTTTTGCCGTATTTAATGGTGTCAAAATCCGTCAAGCAGTCTTCACAATGAGAAATTGCTTCAATAGGCTCAATTATGAGCTTTGCCTCTTTTAAAAGTTCAGTCCGCTTCACGGCCCACTTCCAACAATCCGTAAGATATTCGGGGATTACGGTTGAAACCGTGCCAAGTTGAAGCGTCACTGACTCAATATTTGAAAGGTTGTTTTCTTTTCCCACATCGGTTACATCATCGATTATGTGGAAAACTACGCCAAGTTCATGCATCGATTATTCCCAATCCTCTTCCTTTTTAGGATTAATGCGCACTTTGATTGCCTGCTTTAATCCGTTGGGAAGAATGTATTTAAGCTTGTCTTCGCTCTTACGCATGGTTGAAGCTTCAGGAACGTCACGAAGCAAATGAATTGCATCAAATTCACATCGTGTGGTGCAAAGTCCGCATCCTACGCACTGGTTTTGGTCCACAACCGTAGCACCGCATCCTAAGCAACGAGCGGTTTCTTTCTTAACCTGTTCTTCTGTAAACACAAGCTTATTGTCTCTAAATGACTTCTTATCAGCGCCCTCTTTATGTCCGGGAATCTGTCTCTTTGAGTTATCGTAAGATTCAACACTGATATCGTCTTTGTTAAGCTCAACATAGTAGTTTTGGTTTCTTCCGATTGTAAGTGAAGCGTGAGGCTGAACAAATCTGTGAATTGATGTTGCGGCTTCTTTACCTGCGGCAATTGCATCAATAACAAACTTAGGACCGGTGTAAACGTCACCGCCCGCAAAGATATCGGGTTCACCTGTCTGATAGGTCTTAGGATCTGCTACAGCGCCGTTTCCTCTTCCAAGTTCAACCTTTGTGCCCTTAAGTAAGTCGCCCCAAACGATTGACTGACCAACCGCAAGTACAACGTGCTTACAATCGATGGTCATGGTGTCTGCTTCATCGTACTGAGGGTTAAATCTTCCGTCTGCATCCTTTACGCTTGTGCACTTCTTAAATGTGATGCCGCAAACGTTTCCGGCTTCATCAACGTGGATTTCCTTAGGTCCCCAGCCGCCTTTAAATACAACACCGTCTTCTTCGGCTTCTTCTATTTCTTCTACCGCTGCAGGCATAATGTCTCTTGTTTCCAAAGAAACCTGAGTGACAACGGGAGCGCCCACTCTTACAGCGTCACGTGAGCAGTCGATAGCAACGTTACCGCCGCCGATAACCACTACGTCACCCTTAATGTCGTACTTTTCGGTTCCGTTTATTTCTCTTAAGAAATCAACTGCAGTCACAACGCCCTTAGCATCTTCTCCGGGAACGCCGACTTTACGTCCGCCCTGACATCCGATAGCGATGTAGAAAGCCTTGTATCCCTGCTTTCTTAATTCTTCGATTGTTACGTCTTTACCGACTTCAACATTACACTTAATTTCAACGCCCATAATGCGCATGATTTCAATTTCAGCATCAATAACGTCTTTTTCAAGCTTATATGAAGGAATACCGTAAGTAAGCATTCCGCCGGGACGGGCGTTCTTTTCAAAGATTGTGGGTCTGTATCCTCTCTCTGCCAAATAGTAAGCACAGGAAAGACCTGCGGGGCCCGCACCAATAATGGCAATCTTTTCTTCAAATTCACCCTGTACTTTGGGAATAACCTTCTTAGGGATGTATCTTGTGCTTTCGTCCATATCCTTCATGGCGATGAATTTCTTTACTTCATCGATTGCAACCGCTTCATCGATGGTGCCTCTTGTGCAGGCATTTTCACAACGACGGTTACAAATATGACCGCAAACTGCGGGTAAAGGATTGTTCTTTTTAATTAAAGCAAGGGCTTCTGTGTACTTACCCTGAGAAGCAAGCTTTAAGTAACCCTGAACCGCAATGTGGGCAGGGCAAGCTGTCTTACAGGGAGCGGTTCCCGATTCATGGGTTTCTTTACGGTTATTGTCTCTGTAATCCCAGTCCCAGTCCTTTTCGCTCCAAGGCTTGTCTGAAGGAAGAAGGTGCTTAGGATATTTAACCTGTGTGCCGTCTTTCTTACATAACTTCTGTCCCAAAGAAAGTGCTCCTGCGGGACATACTTCAACGCATCTTCCGCAGGCCACACATTTTTCTTTTTCAACGTGTGCTCTGTATGCGGATGCAGACATGTTGGGAGTGTTAAAGAGCTGTGAAGTTCTAAGGGCGTAGCACACGTTAACGTTACAGTTACAGATAGCGAAAATCTTATCTTCTCCGTCTATGTTTGTAATCTGGTGAACAAAGCCGTTTTCTTCACCCTTTTTAAATATTTCAAGAGCTTCTTCTTTGGTGATATAGTGGCCGCCCTTTTGTGTCTCCACAACGTAATCTGCCATATCGCCAACAGCGATACACCAATCGTGGAAATCATCGGCACAGCCTTCATCATAGGTCATACGAGATCTTCTGCATGAGCAGGGAGATGCTGCGTACTTTCCTTCATATTTATCAAGCCAGTAAGAAATCTTTTCTATTGAAATAGACTCATTGCACATATCCACTTCTTTTTGAACGGGGATAACGTGCATACCGATTCCTGCGCCTCCGGGGGGCACCATAGGGGTAACCTTTTCAAGGGGGAGACGTGTCATATGTTCAAAGAACATACCAAGTTCGGGATGCTCGTCAATGAGCTTTAAGTTCATGTTTGAAAACTCACCTGAACCGGGCACGAACATGGGAAGCACCCACTGCTTTTCGTGCTTTTCGTTTTCCCAGTTGTATTCAACAAGTCCGGAATAAGAAATCTTATCAAGGATTTTGTTTAATTCATCGTCGGGAAGGCCTGATGATTTCTTTAAATCTTCAAAGGTCTTGGGTTTTCTTATTGCCTTAAAGTTATCGATAACAAATTTTGCCAGCTCATCGTCATCGTAACAAAGGACTCTGACTGCCCAGTATTCGGGGTCGTCTTTTGTAACCTTGGCAAGTTTTAACTTAATGGGAATTCTGTCTGTAATAAGTGCGCCAAGCTTCGCAATGTTTTCCTTTATGGGTTCGCTTACATCTACATAATCCGGTCTTAAAGGATAATTGGGATTTGTTCCTGCCATAATACCTCCTAAATATTTGCCTTAATCTGTTCTTTAAGCCATGCGGCGAATTTATCGATTCCTTCGCCGGTCTTTGCACAGATAGGAATTACTTCTGCCTTGGGATTTCGATACTTAATGTTCTTTATACATTCATCCATATCAAAATCAAAATAAGGCATTACATCAATCTTATTAATAAGCACCACATCACAAATAGAAAACATGAGAGGATACTTAAGCGGTTTATCGTGTCCTTCGGGAACCGATAAAATCATTGCGTTCTTTGTGGCACCCGTATCAAACTCTGCGGGGCAAACAAGGTTTCCGACATTTTCTAAGATTGCAAAATCGATTTTTGAATCGATAAGCTCATCAAGTCCCTGTCTTGTCATGCCTGCATCAAGGTGGCACATACCGCCAGTGTGAAGCTGAATGGATTTAACTCCGGTTTCTTTGGCAATGGTAATGGCATCTACATCCGAGTCGATGTCCGCCTCCATTACACCGATTGTAAATTCATCCTTCATTTTGTTGATAGTCTGCTTAAGTGTGGTTGTCTTTCCGCTTCCGGGTGAAGACATCAAGTTTAAAAGAAAGATGCCTTTTTCTTTAAGCTCCGACCTAAGCTTATCGGCTTCTCTGTCGTTACTTTCATAGACACTTCTTTTTATCTCGATAACTTTAACTTTATCCACTGTGTCCTCCTAATCTAACTTCTCTTGCGCACACGCGCCTAATAATAATTATATAAACATTATATAAACAAATAATAAAAAAGGAAACTACTTTTTTATTTTCAGTTTTCTAAAAACCAGTTGTTTGGCGGTAATCGTTTTTCTTGGCTTATTTGCCAAATTATTGGAAACTTTTTTTGCACAAAAATAAGCCGTGAGTTACTCTCACGGCTCTTTTCAAATATTTTCTTATTTTTCTTAGGCTTCCTACATTACTTTTGCAAGTGCTCCAAGCGTTGCAAGAACCGAGCTTACACACACCAGTATCTGGAAGGGTAAGCTACCAAACTTACCGCAGATAACGGCCTCCCCGCTTCTCTTTCTTGAATTGTGGTAAGCACAGATTATTCCGATTCCCGTAAGCACCTGGATGACTCCCGCAATTCTTGTAAAGCCAACAAAATCGGCTAAGCCAAACAGTGCAATTATAAGGCAAGGTAAGGAAGAAACCAAGTAGCTCTTCTTTGTGCCAAAGCCCGTCTGCTCATTTATTATATCTCTTAAATTAAGAGTGTTTGCCCAAAATGAAGTGGATAGTGCAAGAAGTGAAAAGATGTAACCTACAATAGCCACCCAACCGCCAAGTTTAGCTGATAAATCAACTAAGGCTCCGTTACCCGTTACATTGCTTCCGCAGGCAAACAAGGTCATGAATGTAATTAAAAGAATGAGGCATAAGTTAAAGCCTGTCCCGCACACAATTGAAGCCTTTATCTTTTTTACATCTCCCTCCAAGCCTTTTACAACCTGGGGAACGCTCATTACAGCGGACAAAGAAAATGCCACGGTACTGTAAAGAGCAACAATATTCGAGGATGCCACAAAGGTATTGGCAAATCCTGTATGTTCATTAATTAAAGTAGCTACAAGTAATATTGCCATAACGGCACCCATGGCAAATACGGAAATCTTTTCGCATACTCCAACCAATTTCATGCCAAAAAGCACCACAAAAGCCGTCACAACATAATATATAAGCATTGCTACAATGGGAGGAATGTTAAGCCATGTTGTAAGAACCGCTCCTCCACCTGTTATGAATCCGACTACATTCGATATAACCGATAAACCAAGGAATCCAAAAGCAATCCAAGTAATTACTTTCTTTACGGTTCCTTTAAAAAGTTCCGCTTCAATACACTTTATAAATTGAAGCCCGTTGTTATTGTAGCTTAGCTCCGCAATCATTAAGTGCATCAGTAAATTAATCGCATAACAAACGGCAAGCACTATTATTATGTCTCTCCATGAATTTCTGCTTGCCAAGAAAGGCACCGCCAGTATCCCTGAGCCCACTCCATGACCCACGATAATACTCGTAGCCTCTAAGAACGTAAACTTCGCTTCACCCTTAATTTCCTTCATAATTCACCCCATTTTTCATTATATAGAATATAGAAACATTATATCATTATCAGCGATGGATTTGTGGGTAAATTATGCCCCTTTCACAGCCCGTACGTGAAAGGGCTCAAAAGGTCCGGTGGACCTTTGCTTTGAGCCGACCGAGCCGAAGGCGAGACCGCTGCGTGCCGGTGGCACGCGTTTAGCGCGGACCGAGCCGAAGGCGAGACTTCGAACCCTGAGGGTTCGGAGTTGCGGTCCGCTTTCAAAACAAAAAAGACTCAGATGAATCTGAGTCTTTTTGTTTTGAACACGTACGTGAAAGGATTCGAACCCTCGACCTTCTGGTCCGTAGCCAGACGCTCTATCCAGCTGAGCTACACGTACATCTATTTTCGTGCCATCTCAGGCACGAAAATGATATTACCATAGTAAAAATA
>JAEEXG010000081.1 GCA_016291405.1 Lachnospiraceae bacterium | reverse complement strand
AACAGTTAGAATTAACGGCCTTCGCCGCCCCGAAGCTTTAAACGAAGACATTTATCATCCCTGCCACTTTGAAGAAGCGGATGAAATGTTAAAGAGAGTCGATGCTCTTGAAAAGAAACTTGCTAAGTTTGAAGAAACACTTTCAAATGAATGCTTCAATGCATGGTATTCACTTGAAGGTTTTCAGACAAGAGCTTCAATCACACTTTTAAGAATGCAGTTGTTTGGAGGAAAGAATAAGCTTTACGCTAAGCAGGGCCTTAAGAGTGCAAACGATCTTGCAGACTTAGTTTACGAAGAAATCATCGAAGATAAAGAGCTAAAGAAAGACTGGGCTAAGTTTAACCACGGTAAGTGGAAGGGCCACGAGCTTGCAAGCCACGTAGGCTTTAGAAAGTGGAACGACGACGGCGCAAGATATCCAAATCAGTCTTACATCGAACCTTTCGATGCACCCAGACTTTTTGTGATGCGAGCTGACAGCGAGGAAATCTATGATAAAGTTTACGGTCCTGTAATGAGGATGCACATAAACGACTTCTTGTATGACGAAGAAAACACAGTTCGCATCAAGGTTGCAAACACAGGCGTAAAGAAAATTAACGTTAAGGTTGAAATCCCTGACGTTAAGTGGCTTAGCGTAGACAAAGAAAGCTTAAGCGTTGTAAATGAATCAATCATTACTTTTAAGTGCGATAAGTCAAAGCTTAAAGGCGATAAGGAAGAAACTGCCCTTGTTAAGGTAACGGATTCAAGTACCGTTGTTGAGCTTGAGTTTAAGGCTGCAAACCGGTTTACAAAGGTTAAAAAGGGTGTGGTTATTCCCGGAAGATTTGGTTATTGCATAGAGGCAAAGAACTTTGAAAAAGAAGCTCCCAAGGGCTTTGAATGGAAAGAACTTAAGGATTACGGTTTCTTTGGAAGCGGTATGAAGGTTTACCCTGATTTGGGTAAGTATAAAAAGGGAGAAGAACCTTCACTTAGCAAAGATATCTATGTAAACGATCCCGGTGAATACACTTTGGAAGTGGTATTTACACCTACAAACCCTCTTACAAGAGACGGAAAGCTTGGCTACAAGGTTTCTTTAAATAACGAAGAAGGTAAAGTATTAAACACCGTTTCAAAGGGATATAAAATCGGCTCCGGAAAAGATGTTGAATGGGGTCAGGGCGTTCTTACTCACAGAAGAAATTGTAAGAGCAAAGTTACCTTAAAAGAAGGTGTTAACAATATTAAAATTTCAATGATGGATGCAGGATTGGTGCCGTTAAGAGTTTACCTTTATAAGGAGGAACCTCCGGTTTCGTATCTTGGAATCAAACCTACAAAAGAAATGTAAAGGAGCGGCACAAAATGGAAATCGTTAATAACGAAAAGAAATTAAACGAGTACAGACAGAAAGCCATTGCACTTGTGAGCCAGATGAACCTTGAAGAAAAAGTAAGTCAGACTCTTCATCCCGCAAGTGCCATCGAAAGATTAAACGTAAAAGAGTATAACTGGTGGAACGAAGCTCTTCACGGAATCGCAAGAGCAGGTATCTCCACAATCTTCCCTCAGGCTATCGGCTTGGCAGCTACATTTGATGAAGACTTGCTTGAAAAAGTAGGTGACGCTGTTTCAACAGAAGGCCGTGCAAAGTACAACATGCAGGCAAGAAGAGAAGACAGAGATATTTATAAGGGCCTTACATTCTGGGCTCCGAATGTAAATATCTTCCGTGATCCCAGATGGGGAAGAGGCCATGAAACCTACGGAGAAGATCCTTATCTTACATCAAGACTCGGTGTTCGCTATGTATACGGTATTCAGGGACACGATGCAAAGCACTTAAAGGCTGCGGCTTGTGCAAAGCACTATGCTGTTCACTCAGGTCCCGAAGATATAAGACATGAGTTTAACGCAGTTGCCACAAAGCAGGATATGTTTGAAACATACCTTCCCGCATTTAAGGCACTTGTACAGGAAGCAAAAGTTGAAGCCGTTATGGGCGCTTACAACAGAACAAACGGAGAACCTTGCTGTGGTTCTAAGACACTTCTTAAAGATTTGTTAAGAGACACATGGGGCTTTAAGGGCCATGTAACCAGTGACTGCTGGGCAATCAAAGACTTCCACGAAGGCCACCACGTAACCAACAGCCCCGTTGAATCAGTTGCTTTGGCAATGAACAACGGATGTGACTTAAACTGCGGTAACTTATTTGTATACTTAAAAGAAGCCGTTGAGCAGGGCCTTGTAAAAGAAGAAAGACTCGACGAAGCTTTGGTAAATCTTTTCACCACAAGATTTAAGCTTGGTATCATGGGCGATGAAACTGCATTTGATAAGATTCCTTACAATGTGGTAGACGATAAGTCCATGAAGGAATTTAACAAGGAAGTATCAAAGAAGTGTGCTGTACTTCTTAAAAACAAAAACGCACTACTTCCTTTAAACAAAAAGAAGATTAAAAACATTGCGGTTATCGGCCCCAATGCAGATAACAGAAGAGCATTGGTTGGTAACTACGAAGGAACCGCATCAAGATATGTAACTGTACTTGAAGGAATGCAGGATTATCTTGGAGACAAGGTAAGAGTGTATACTTCCGAGGGATGCCACCTTTGCAAGCCCAAGGTAACCGACCTTGCAAACGGTAAGGACAGATTCTCTGAAGTTGAAGAAGTCTGCGCTCTTTCAGATGTTGTGGTTTGTGTAATGGGTCTTGACTCAGGACTTGAAGGAGAAGAAGGCGACCAGGGTAACCAGTACGCTTCAGGCGATAAGCCCAATCTTAACCTTCCCGGTCTTCAGCCTAAGATTTTGGAACTTGCAAAGAACAGCGGAAAGCCTGTAGTGCTTGTGGTTCTTTCAGGTTCAGCTCTTGACCTTTCATGGGCAGAAGAAAACGTTGATGCAATCATCCAGGGATGGTATCCCGGAGCTCAGGGCGGTGCGGCTTTGGCAGAACTTTTATTTGGCGATGCTAACCCCGAAGGAAAACTCCCTATCACCTTCTATTCATCAACAGACGATCTTCCTGAATTTACCGATTACTCAATGGAAGGCCGCACATACAGATACATTAAGAAAGATCCTTTATATCCTTTCGGATACGGACTTTCATACACAACCTACAATGTGCATGACTTAAAGGTAAGCTCAGATACTTTGACAGATGACGGAATCGATTTAGAAGTCATTGTTAAAAACACAGGCGACTTTGCCGGAAGAGATACCATTCAGGCATATGTAAAGATTAATGCAGAAGCGGAACTTACACATGTTCCTAACTTCTCATTAAAGGGAATAAAGAAAGTTGAACTTTCAAAGGGAAAAGAAAAGAAAGTTACAATCCATCTTCCTATAGAAGCCTTCGCTCTTGCCGATGAAAACGGTGAATTTGTTGTAAACAAAGGAACCGCAACGGTTTATGTAGGCGACCAGGCTCCCGATAAGAGAAGCGAAGCTTTGACAGGAAAAGGCGTGTTAAACGCAACCGTTAAGATACCTGAAACAAAGAAATTATAAGATTTTAAGGCGCTCAAATGAGATTTGGGCGCCTTTTCTTATATTAAAAATATTTACAATGCGTTAATCCTCGTATTTTATTATGAATTAAAATGCAGGAGGAGCGTATGGATTTTATAAAATTTGCAGAAGGCTTCGGAGCCTTGACGTGTATCATGTCGGTACAAAAGAAATCGGACGATGAATACGGAGAATTAAGAATCGTTGCAGGCAACAAGGCTTACGTTGACTCTGTCGAGCATCCCGTGGGTGGACTTGAAATGAACACCACGAAATTTGTTCCAAACCAGCTCTACACCACATATATTCCTCCGGATCTAAATTTCGAAGAGGCTTGTTTTCAGGCTGCAGTAAAAAAGAAGGTAGTGCATTCCTACGTTCATCCCGAAAGATATGCATTTTGGTTTAACATGACATTTTTGCCCCTTATGTGTGACGAAGGGGATTTATGTTACTGCGCTTATACGATGGAATTAAACCCGGCAGCAGATATGGACAGAATGGCAAACGTTTCCGTGGAGGCATCCGCAAACGTTTTAAATACCTGTATTAAGTTAAGGGGCGCTGAAAACTTCAATGTCGCCATGAATGATGTAATAAAAGACATAAGAAAGTTATGCGGCGCGGCAAGCTGTATAATTCTGCTTTTTGATACCATAAATAAAAAGTGCGTAACTCTTTGCGAAGATAAGGCTGAGGGCTCGACCCTTCTTCCTATGGATGCTTATCTTGATGAAAACTTCTATGATCTTGCACAGTCATGGGAAGCAACAATAGCCGGAAGTAACTGCATTATTGCAAAGAATAAGCAGGGAATGGGAGAAATAAAGAAAAGAAACCCCAAGTGGTATGAGTCTTTAACAAATGCAAAAGTAGAATCCCTTGTTCTATTCCCTCTTAAAGCAAGAGGAGAAATTTTAGGATACATTTGGGCCTGCAATTTCGAAGCGGAAAGAGCTATCAGGATTAAAGAAACCCTTGAAATCACATCCTTTATCCTGGCATCTGAAATCGGTAATTACCTTCTTTTGGATAGATTAAAGATATTAAGCTCCATGGATTTACTTACGGGAGTTTTAAACAGAAACGAAATGAACAACGTAGTTTCTGAACTTTGCGCAGGTACCAGAGCGAAAGGAAAGTCTGCGGGAGTTGTGTTTGCGGACCTTAACGGACTTAAGACCGTAAACGATGAAGAAGGCCATCAGGCGGGAGACGATTTATTAAAGAGAGCGGCCCGTACTCTTCGCACTGTCTTTAGTGATGATGAGATTTTCAGAGCCGGCGGTGATGAATTTTCTGTTATTGTTACGGATATTTCTGAAGAGGAACTTGCAAAAAAGGCTGAAATGATTAAAACTAATTCTAAGGACTTTGAAGGAGTCAGCTTTGCCGTGGGTTACAGTCAGGTTTCAAAGGCAAAGGATATAAGAAAGGCCCTTAGAAAGGCAGATGAAAATATGTATGAGGACAAGCGTCTTTTCTATGAAGCACATCCCGAAAAGAGACGTGGCGCTCATAAAGATGATTTTAAAATGCAGGTAGAAAACAAAAAGGGGTAATGACCTTTAGCTAAAGACGGCTTTAATTGGGGAGCGACTTAATGTTAAAAGTATTAATCACATTACAAATAACGGTATTGGTGGTATCGCTTGTAAGTACTGTATTGCTTCTTCGCTTGCGAGGATCTGTTGACAACAAATTCCTCTTTGCAAGTGCTGTTTGCGTTGACATTTACGCGGCAGGATACATTCAGGAAATGCTTTGTAAAGGAATAGAAGCCAAGCGTATTGCCTTAGCTTTCGAATACGGAGGTCTGGTTTTTGCGGCCTTCTCTTTTGTTATGTTCGTTTTAAGATATTGCCATGTTAAGCTTCCCGATTGGCTTATTTTCCTGATAACGGGATATTGTCTTTTTATTCTGGCATGCGTTTCCATGGGGGAAAGAACCAACATCTATTACAGCAGCGTTGAAATCGCGCAGGGAAAATATTTTGAGTATCTGGCCCTTGGAAAAACGCCTTTGTATTATTCGTTTGCACTGTTTCAATTTGTGGAATTGGTGGTTGCCGTTACGGCCATCGCCATATACAGAAGTAAAGCTACAAGAAAAAATGAAAGAAAACGTTTGCTTATTTTATTGGTAGAGAGTTTGGTGCCCTTGGTGGGCCTCTCCCTTACAGTATTTGTAAGCACAAACGGTTGGGATCCAAGCCCGTTTCTTTTATCGATTTTAGTGTTTAGTATCACTATGACCCTTAAAGGCGGCCACTTGTACGACGTTATGAACTTAGCTCATGACACCATGTATCAAAACGTGGGTAGTGCAATAGTGGTGGCAGACTCAGCCGAAAACTATATTGATTCAAATGCCATGGCAGAAAGCTGGTTTAAAGAAATAAACAACTGGGAGTCGGGCCAGGCGCTAAACGATTTCTTTGTACATCTTTTAAAAGAAGGGGAAACTTTCTTTGAAAGAGACGGAAAGTATTATAGATGCGTGCGCACTAAGCTTTGGGAAAAGAAGGTTATGGTCGGTTACATCATGACCATAAGCGATATGACGGAAATTCGCCGTCAGATGGACAACATGCAGAAATTAAAGGAAGAAGCCGATACGGCAAACGAAGCAAAGAGTACCTTCCTTGCAAATATGTCCCATGAAATAAGAACACCTCTTAACGCCATTATCGGTATGGCGGAGCTATCGGAAAAAGAACGTTCCGAAAGCGTAGTTAAGGAATACATTTCCCAGATTAAGTCTGCGGGCAAAATGCTTTTAGACATAGTAAGCGATGTTTTGGACTTTTCAAAGGCGGAATCCGGAAAGCTTGAGCTTGTGCCCGTTGAATTTGATACGCTTGATTTCTTTAATTCCATTATTAATGTTACAAACATGCGTATCGGTGATAAGCCAATAGACTTTAAGGTAGATATCGATCCCACGATTCCTAAAAAGCTTTACGGAGACGACGTTCATCTAAGACAGATATTAATGAACCTTTTGTCAAATGCCGAAAAGTTTACTCAGTCAGGATTTGTGCGCCTTACTATCGATTCAAAGAGAGAGGGCCACGGCATAAGGCTTTACGGCTCTGTTGAAGATACCGGAATCGGCATTAAGGATGAAGATAAGGATAAGCTCTTTACTGCTTTCCAGCAGATAGATACAAGAAAGAATCGAAAGATAGAAGGAAGCGGCTTAGGCCTTGCAATCTTTGCTCAGCTTGTAACCTTAATGCAGGGAACCTATTCCGTTGAAAGTAAATACGGAGAAGGCACAAAGTTTTCTTTTAACGTAATACTTGATATTGCTAACGATGAGCCATTCTCAACAGCTAAGAGAGAAGAATTTACACTTCAAAAGATCACCGCATTTTCTTTGTACGGAGAAGTGGCAGAAGAAGAAAAAGAAAAAGAACAGTCGAAGGTAAATCTTATCCCCGACTATTCAAAATACTCAATTCTTGTGGTTGATGACAATAAGGTTAATGTAAGGGTGCTTTGCGCGTTCTTAAAACACTTTAACGTGGTGGCCGATACGGCATACTCCGGAATGGAAGCCATCGACATGGTGCAAAAGAAAGAATACGACCTTATATTTATGGACCACATGATGCCTGAAATGGACGGTGTTGAAACCACCCAGAGAATAAGAGAGCTTGACAGCGACAATGCTCAGAATGTTCCTATCGTTGCCTGCACGGCAAACGTGGTTTCAAGCGTAAAAGAACTTTTCCTGCAGGCAGGAATGAACGACTTCGTGCCAAAGCCTATTCAGCTTGAAGTTTTAATGGAAATAATGGCAAAGTATTTAAAATAAGCATAAAAAACGGCATAGATGCATATTTATAAGCAAAATGACGTATAAAACCTGTAATACATGAATATTTATGTACATTTATACACAAAAAATAAATATTCATGTATTTTTATGCAAAAAGTATTGCATAATTATTTATGCGGTGCTATACTCTCCACTTGTAAAGAACTTTTAAGTATGAAAGGAATTAAACAGATGAAGAAGTTAGCAGCTTTAGTTTTAAGCGTTGTAATGATGGCAATGCTTGCAGGATGCGGAAGTAAGTCACTTCCCAATACAGTGTTTACACTTGATGACCTTGAAGGAAAAACAATCGGTGTTCAGCTTGGAACAACCGGTGATATTTATGCAACAGATGTAAAGGATGCAACAATCGAGCGTTACTCAAAGGGAGTTGACGCCATCCAGTCACTTATTAGCGGAAAGGTTGATTGTGTAATTATCGACGCTCAGCCCGCAAAGGCATTCGTTGAAAAGAATTCAGGAAAGCTTGATATTTTATCAGAGCCCTTTGCTTTGGAAGAATATGCAATCTGCGTATCAAAAGATAACAAAGCTCTTACAGATGATATCAACAAAGCACTTGCAGAGCTTAAGGCAAACGGAACAATGGATAAGATTATCGCAAACTACATCGGCGATAAGAAAGGTACCTGCCCTTACGAAAAGGATGCAAACAACACAGGCGCAAACGGTACACTTATCATGGCTACTAACGCTTTCTTTGAACCCTATGAATACTATGAAGATGGTAAGGTAGTGGGTATCGATGCAGAAATGGCTCAGGCAGTAGCAGATGTACTCGGAAAGAGCTTAATGATTGAAGATATGGAATTTGATTCAATCATCGCAGCTGTTCAGACAGGCAAGGCAGATATTGGTGTAGCCGGCATGACAGTTACTGAAGAGCGTCTTCAGAATATCGATTTTACCGACTCATACACAACTTCTACTCAGGTAATCGTGGTACGTAAATAATGGAAATTAAAGAAAAATTTATTGCGACATTTATTAAGGAAAATCGTTATGATTTCTTTATAAAGGGTTTATCCAACACCCTTATAATTTCAATATGTGCAGCGCTTTTAGGAATCCTTATTGGATTCCTTATTGCGATTATAAGGACAACACATGATAACAATAAAAAGAAGAATGTTTTCCTTGATGTATTAAATATATTTGCAAAGGTATATTTGACAGTAATAAGAGGAACGCCCGCAACGGTTCAGCTTTTAATCATGTACTATATAATCATGTCAAACAGCACAAACAAAATTTTGATAGCTATAATGACTTTTGGAATTAATTCCGGAGCTTACGTGGCTGAAATTGTG
>JAEEXG010000080.1 GCA_016291405.1 Lachnospiraceae bacterium | reverse complement strand
CCATCCGAAACTTATCCCCGAAATGGTTAAAAAGTGGGAAGAAGGATACGAGGTTGTGGAAGGCGTTAAGTCTGACCGCGGAAAAGAAAGCTTTATCCACAGAGCATTCGCAAATCTATTTTATAAAATCATGAGTGGCCTTATTAAAATCGATATGAGGTCTACTTCCGACTATAAGCTTTTGGACAGAAAGGTAGTGGATGTGCTTTTAGACTTACCTGAGCATAATACATTTTTCAGAGCCCTTTCTTTCTGGGTGGGCTTTAAGTCAGTTAAACTTGAATACGAAGTTGAAGAAAGACAGTTTGGCACCACAAAGTGGTCTTTCGGAAGTTTGATAAAGTATGCCATCAATAACGCCACAAGCTTTTCGACCGCGCCTCTTCAAATCGTTACCTTTGTGGGCGTTGTGTCTATCATATTAAGCATAGGCCTAGGCGTTCAGACGTTGGTTAAATTCTTTATGGGAACCGCAAAAGAAGGTTTCCCCACTGTAATTTTGTTACAGTTACTTATAGGCGGATTTATCATGCTTAGCCTTGGAATAATCGGCCACTACATTGCAAGAATCTATGAGGAAGTGAAGGGACGCCCGAGATACATTATCAAAGAGCATACGGGCAATATTAAAGGCAACATTTAATGGAAAAGAAACTATTTGAAGCAATAAACAGATTTAGAAAAAATAAGTTATATGTACTGATTTCAGAAATTGTTTTTATAGGGCTTATTGTAATAATGGCCCTTGTAAAGGTTAATAAGGGGCTTGATATTACAGATTCTTCTTACAGCCTTTCAAACTTTGTAAATATACACAAGCTTGATTCTATGTGGTATTTTTCCACATTTTACTCAAATCTCTTGGGAAGAATCTTTACTGTGCTACCTATGGGAAAGACCATGCTTGGCCTTAATTTCTATACAGGCCTTGTAAAGCTTGCCATTGCTTTGGTAGCCTACTTTTTCTTTACAAAAGAAGTTAAGGTATCAAGAGAGTTAACATTTATAGGTGTGCTTGTGTCGGTAGCCCTCTGCTGGTGCCCCACAACCATTCTTTATAACTATTTAACTTATCTTTTCTTCTTCCTTGGCTGCATGTTTTTATATAAAGGTGCGGTTAGAAGCAGTAGAAGATACTTAATACTTGCAGGTGCGGCTTTAGGATCAAATTTCTTTGTGCGCCTTCCGAATATTTGTGAAGTTGCCTTAATTGCGGCTTTATGGATTTATGAAATCGCAAAGAGAGAAAAGTTTTTTGAAGTATTTAAAAAGACACTTTATTGCATGCTTGGGTACGCGGCAGGCTTGGCTCCCGGAATCTTACTTATAGGAGTCCACAGAGGATATAAAGAGTATGTAAAGGGCATAAGCGAACTGTTTTCAATGACAGATGAGTCTGCAAGCTATTCCCCGATCGAGATGGTGTTAAGTGTTTTAAGGCAGTACATCGAAACATGGAAGTGGACTGAAATAGCTGTGTTTGCTTTGATAGTTGCGCTTTTAGCGTTTTTGGTGCTTCCGAGTACTTTAAGCTGGCTTCGATATGTGCTTGCCACAATAAGCACTTTAGGATTTGGATTTTTGCTTTACAAAAAAGGCTTGTTTGACCTTAACTTTCATTGGTTTGGACCTGTATACAGATTCGGAGCTTTGATTTTATCAATAGCCATTGTGTGGCTTTTGTTTGTGCTTTGCCACAGAAAGACGCCGGCGGAAGAAAGGCTTCTTTCAGCCATAGCTTTAATTGTGATTGCAATTACACCTTTAGGAAGTAACAACGACATTTATTCAAACTTAAATAACATGTTCTTTGTGCTTCCCGTGGTTTTATATCTTGTGGTAAGATTTGTTGATACAAACGAATACTTCCAGGGAGTGAGATATGCTTACTTTTGCCTTATATTGGCATTCTCGCTTCTTAGCACCGTGTTTGGGGTGACATATGTATTTAGAGACGGCCTTGATGCAAAGATGGATACTTTTGTTAAAGGAAACGAAAGAATGAAGGGCATGAAGACGACGGCTCATAATGCAAAGAACCTTACGGAGCTAAGCGAGTTTTGGAAAGATGGCAACTTATCGGAAGGTAAGGTATTACTCTTTGGAGATGTGTGCGGACTTGGATTTTACTTAGATACGGATATTGCAATTTCCACTGCATGGCCCAATCTTCCTTCTTTTTCAATAGATAAATTCGAAAAAGAAATGAAGGACTTATCTATACGGATCACCGAAAAGGGCGAAGCTTATCCAAGCGTTGTCATCCAGGATGAGTCCGGAGACGGAATGCATATGCCCGGTACAGATGAAAAGAAAGAAATTCTTAATGAGTTTTTAGATAAAAACGGCTACGAGGTTGTATATAGTAACGATGTACTTAAAGTATATTTGACTAATAAATAATAAAAACGGAGAGATATTATGGCAGATTACAAAATCAGATTTAATGTGCCTCCCTACACGGGAAAAGAAATGGACTACATAAAGAAAGCTGTCGACAACATGAAGATTTGCGGCGACGGTGAATTTACAAAGAAAGATAATGAGTGGCTTGAAAAGAAAACAGGCACCACAAAAGCATTGCTTACCACTTCCTGTACACACGCCTTAGAGCTTGCGGCTCTTCTTTGCGACTTAAAAGAAGGCGACGAAGTAATAATGCCTGCTTACACCTTTGTGTCAACTGCAGATGCATTTGTTTTAAGAGGCGCCAAAATAGTGTTTGTGGATATCAGACCTGACACTATGAACATAGATGAAAACAAGATTGAAGAAGCCATTACGGACAGAACAAAGGTTATCGCTCCTGTTCACTACGCAGGGGTTTCTTGTGAAATGGATAAGATCATGGATATCGCAAAGCGCCATAACTTAATGGTGGTTGAAGATGCGGCTCAGGGCATTATGTCTGAATACAAAGGAAAGGCCCTTGGAACATTTGGCGACTTCGGAGCTCTTTCTTTCCATGAAACAAAGAACTACTCTATGGGCGAAGGCGGAGCGCTTTTAATCAGAGACCCTAAGATGGCAGAAGAAGCTGAAATTATCCGTGAAAAAGGTACAGACAGAAGCAAGTTCTTTAGAGGTCAGGTAGATAAGTACACTTGGCAGAATTATGGTTCTTCATATCTTCCCAGCGATATGAACGCAGCTTACCTTTACGCTCAGCTTGAAATGGCAGATGAAATTAATGATTTCCGTCTTGCAAGATGGAACCAATATATGGAAGGCTTAACACCTTTAAAGGAAAGAGGAATTTTGGAGCTTCCTACTGTGCCTGCAGAGTGTAAGCACAACGCCCACATGTTCTACATTAAGACTAAGGACATCAAAGAACGTACAGAGCTTATAGCGGCACTTGGTAAGGACGGAATCCTTTCCGCATTCCATTACGTGCCTCTTCACACAGCTCCCGCAGGTCAGAAATTCGGCCGCTTCCATGGAGAAGATGTATACACCACAAAAGAAAGCGAAAGACTTACAAGACTTCCTCTTTACTATGGCTTAAAGGAAGAAGAAGCAGATTTTGTTATTAAAAAAGTAAAAGAATTCTATCATGTCTAAAAAATTAAAAGATTTCTTTTGGATCTTACTTAAAATAGCGACGGTTGTTGAAGTGATTCTCGGTCTTATCTGGATAGGCTTTAACTTAACGGGCTTTTATGAAGATTCAATCGCGTATAATTATATAGCAGCTTCAAAGACCCTTGTAATCGATGATTACATGGGTCTTGGTTATGCAATGTTGTTGGGAATATTCGGCCACGGAACAATCATGTATTTAGTTCAACTCTTAGTTCTTTTGGCTGCTTTTTTTCCTTATGACGTTACCGATAAAACAAGGAAAATTAACTATATCTTTGCGGATTTATTCATAGTTTTTAATCCCCTTATTTTGCAAACTGCTTTCACGATTTTGCCAAACGCTTTAATACTGGCAGAAACCGTTGGAATTATAAGGCTTCTTTTGCATTTTTACAGGGTGACGGATGAGATTGATGTAAAAGGACAAGCCTTTAATATCATCGGAATTGTGCTTTTGGAAGGGGCTTTGGGCCTTTTAAATAAGGATTACTCCGTTTTAATGCTTGTATTTACATTCCCGATTATCATTTACGGAATTATCAAAAAAAAGCGCAATGCGATGAATATTTTGGCGCTATCTTTACTTGCGTGTTTTCTTTGCATAAACATTAACACCACAAGAACCGACGTATATCACTACGGAAATGTGGAAAAGAGCTTTAACTATTTAATGGCTCAAAGGCTTGCTTTTAAGCATGTTAACGAGTCTTCCGAAATGGTGGAAATCTATTATGACAGAGACCTTTATTACGAAATGCTTTCGGGAGACAAGGTGCCTGAGCGCTTAGGCAGGTCTTTTGGAAGAACTCTTGAAAAGGTCGGGGGCAAAGAAAACACTGAGGCAATGTATAAGGTTATTGCCGATGTGGCAAAGTCAAAGGGCTTTGGGCATTACGGATATGACATCATAAAGGATGTAACCTACTATGCCTTTGCGCCTTTTTCTACGGCAGGCTTATATTTAACTAAAAAAACAGAAACCTTGATAGCAAATCCTTTGTCGGGATTTTTTAGTGAAGTACCGCTTTTATCAAAGGTGTACTTGCTCTTTTCGGAAGCGATGCTTTTAATTGTAACTTTGGTTTCGGTAGTTGCAGGCTTTGCTCAGCTCTTTGATAAAAACAAGATCAAAGATAAAAGAAAGATTTGGTATGCGCTTTTTCTTTTATACATGATTATAGTTGAGACTATATACCTTTCATTTTGCTGGGTTCGCGGCTTTAACTACATGTATGCGACTATAATCGTGGCCGCATGGCCTTTACTTAATTTACTTACCTTCGAAGGGAAAGAAGAGTAATGACGTTTGCAAAAGCACTTATCCTGCTTGTGGGGCTGTTTTTAATGCCTTTTTTCTTAGGCCTACTTCCCACCAAAAAGAATATGAGTGTAAAGATCACATGGGCTGCCGGATTCCTTTTGGAATGGGCGATTGTCTATGTGTGCTTTTTGCCATGCATAATTATGAACTTTCACTTTTCTGTGGCAGCAAAGGCTTCGGTTATTGGATGCAGCGTTCTTTCTTTGATTGGAATTGCGGTAGCTTTATTGGAAAAAAGATTTAAAGAAATATTTACCGTTAAAAGAAACCGTCTTTCAAAGCGAGAAATTGTATATCTTGGTATCTTTCTTGCAGTAGTGCTCTTTCAGCTTTATAAAACCATTTTCTTTGCCTATGAAGACGGAGACGATGCTTTCTACGTAGCAACATCTCAGATTGCGGACTCTTCCGATACCATGTACAGGCTAGATGCCTACATAGGCATTCCTGTGGAAGTAAATTACAGATACGCCCTTGCACCTTTCCCCATGTGGGTGGCATTGCTTGCCAGGGTATCAAAGGTAAATGTGGCAACCATAGCCCACAGTGTGGTGGCTCCTGTTTTAATTTTGGTAACCTACGTAATATACGCAGAAATCTCGAAACTAATATTTGAAAATGACAATAAAAAGCGTTATTTGTTTTTAATGCTTTTATCAGTATTTTTCATGTTTGAAAATGTATCCACATCAACCCAGGGGACATTCCTTCTTACAAGAGCTCGTCAAGGAAAAGAAGCCCTTGCAAATGTGATACTTCCCTTTTTGTTTTTAACGTTATTTAGAATCATAAAAGAGAACTTAGAAATAAGCTTTAAAGACTGGCTGTTACTTATCACTACTTGCACAGCAGCAGCTTTATCAAGCTTACTTGGAAATATATTGGCGCCGTTAATGATACTTGCTTTGTTTATCTATATGATTGTAAAAAAACAGAAGCTTAAATCATTAATTGTGCTTGGCTCAACAGTGCTTCCAAGCATTTTCGCAGTCTTACTCTACGTAAAGTATTAGGAGGTTTTTATGGAATTTATCTTTGAAAATCTTAAATCTTTTGCCGGAGCGGGACTTACATTAACTTTATTTTTTATAGCTTTGGTTTATTTGATGATAAAGCTCCCTAAGGGCCCAAAGAAAACGGCACTCGTGTGGTTTAGCATATTTTCCCTTGCTATTTTCTTTTGCCCCTTATGGATTTTGTACGCTAAGTTCAGGGAAGATGCGGAAATCCTTTACAGAATCCTTTGGATGATTCCAATGGGAGCCGTTATTGTGACTGCCATGGTTGAATTTGTTTCTTCTTTAGATAAGAACAAAGAAACCGCCGCGGTAATCGTGATGGTGGCACTTATTATAATTAGCGGAAAATATGTTTATGCAAACAGGCAGTTTAAACCTGCGGAAAACGAGTATCACGTACCTCAAACGGTTGTGGATATATGCGATGAAATAATAGTGCCGGGGCGAGAAATAAGAGCCTGCTTTCCAATCGAAATGGTGCAATATGTGCGTCAGTACACGGCCCTTGTGTGCCAGCCCTACGGAAGAAGCACACTTTTATATGGAGCATATGGAGAAAACTACAGTGTCATAGGGAAACTGCTGGAAGCAGAAGTCTATGATGCAAAAAAACTTTCGGAAGAGTTAAGGGCTGCGGATACCCCATACTTTATAGTATCAAGCGATAAAAAGTTTACTGAAAATATGTCAAACTATGATTACTATTACGTAACCAACATTGACGGCTATGATATTTACCTTGATAATAATGCTTATATAGGAATAGATTTTATTAATCACAGATAAAGGATGAAGACATGGACAAAATCGCCGTAATTATTCCTTGCTACAACGAAGAAAAGACAATTAAAAAGGTTGTTGAAGATGCAAAGGCAAATCTTCCCGAGGCCGTTATCTATGTTTATGACAATAACTCAAAAGATAACACGGCAAAAATCGCTGAAGAGGCCGGTGCTATCGTGCGTCACGAGTATCTTCAAGGAAAAGGAAACGTTATAAGAAGGATGTTTAGAGACATCGATGCAAAGTGCTATCTTATGATCGACGGAGACGACACCTATCCCCTTGAATACGCAAAAGAGATGTGCGACCTTGTGTTAAATGAGCAGGCTGATATGGTGGTGGGAGACAGACTTTCATCCACTTACTTTACGGAAAATAAGCGCCCTTTCCATAACTTTGGAAACAGTTTTGTGCGTTTTTCAATAAACAAGCTTTTTAAGACAAACATAAAGGATATTATGACAGGGTACAGAGCTTTTGGATTTAACTTTGCTAAGACCTTCCCTGTTTTATCAAGAGGTTTTGAAATAGAGACAGAAATGACCATTCATGCGGTTTATAACAACATGGATGTTAGAAACGTAATCGTGCAGTACAGAGACCGTCCGGAAGGTTCTGAATCTAAGCTTTCGACCTATTCTGACGGAATAAAGGTAATTGGAACCATAATTAAACTATTTAAAAACTATAAGCCATTGGCTTTTTTTACCACAATCGGAGCAATACTTGCTATTATTGCAACTGTGTTTGTGATCCCTGTGTTTATTGAATACTTTAAGACAGGCCTTGTGCCTAAGTTTCCTACTTTGATTGCCTGCGGATTTATCTATATAGCCGCAATTCAGGCTTTCTTTGCGGGACTCATTCTTTCCACAATGGCCAACAAAGACAGAAGAGATTTCGAGCAAACTCTTATCAATATGCATTTTAAGGAGTTTAAATAATGCGTAATATTTGGAAAAAACTGATGCTTTTGCTTAGTAAAAAGCAAAAAAGGCAGATGTTTGGGCTGGTGCCTTTGATGCTTGTGGGAGCGGTTTTGGAGACTGCAGGCGTTATGTTTGTATATACCGTTATGACCGCTGTTGTATCAAGCGATGCAATTAAAGAAAACAAGGTATCATCCTTTCTTTATAACCTTTTTGGATTTACAAGCGTTAAGACATTTACCATAGTCGCAATGCTTTCGCTTATACTTGTGTACATTCTTAAAAACGTGTACCTGTTTCTTGAATGGAAGATTCAGTATAAGTTTGTGTACGGAAATCAGTTCGATACGTCAGAGAGAATGCTTAAAAGCTATTTAAGAAAGAACTATGAGTATTATCTTTTCGCTGATACCGCAGTTGTGCAAAGAAGCATTACGTCAGATGTAAACAACATGTACGGGCTTATATTATCGCTATTAACCATAGCTTCAGAAGGCGTTGTGTTTATAGCATTGGTAATTTCGATACTCATTGCGGACCCCATTCTTTGCGTAGCACTTGGAACGGTGCTTTTGATAACAATGATAGTTATCACCAAGGTTTTAAAGCCGGTAATGCATAAGGCAGGTCAGGATAACCAGGACTTTTACTCAGGCCTCTTTAAATGGATTTCTCAGATCGTACAGGGCATTAAAGAAGTAAAGGTAACGGGTAAAGAACAGTACTTTGTAAAAGAATACGGAAAATGCGGTAGAGGGTACGTTAACGCAGTTGAAAAATATTCTTTGTACAATAACACACCTAAGCTTCTAATCGAAACAGTATGCGTGGGTGGCATAATCACATATTTACTTGTGATGGTTGCAAACGGAGTAGACATTGCGGAGAAGCTTCCGGCCCTTAGTGCAATCGCTTTTGCGGCGATGAAGCTTATGCCTTCCGCAAATAAAATAAACAATCAGCTTAATGCAATTTCTTTCTTTGAACCTTTCTTAATGAACGTTTCAGATAATTTGCAGGAAGAAATCGATTCAAAGAACACGGATATGTCCTTTGCAAACAAGGCTGATAAGAAGCTTGAAATTAAGAAGGGCATTGAACTTAAAGGAATTACATATAAGTACCCTAAGACCGATAAATACATCTTTAAAGATGCCGAAATGGAAATTCCCATCGGCGCCGCAGTA
>JAEEXG010000079.1 GCA_016291405.1 Lachnospiraceae bacterium | reverse complement strand
AAGGATAACATCCCCTTTTTTTATAGGCAACCATCTTACAATATTACCCCTAATATCCGATAGGTGATAAAGATAATCATACCCTTTTTTCTTAAGCAAAGTCGCCTTTTCCTCTACGATGGAAGGGTATTCATACACCGCTCTATCCCTAACGATTGAAAGGAGGTCTGCTTTAAAGGGTTCTTTATTCTCCTCAAAATCACAATCTATTAAGTTTACATTCACTTTACCGATTGTCTTTGTAATCATTCAACCTCTTTTACAGTAATCTTACTGTTCATATCGTAATAACCTACAGTATCTTTATCCGAAATAACTGCAACGCTCATAGCGTAATATAATCTATGATATACAACGAAGGTATCCATCTGATATCCGGTACATCCAAAGGATATTAAGTACTCGCCGCCTTGCAAGTTCATATCCTGAGTGAAGGTGATTTCAAGAGTCTTACCGCCTTCAACGGTTTCAAGGAATGCTTTTTCAAACATTGTATTGGTGCCGGTTATTTCAACGCCCTTAGGATTTACAAACTTATATGCAAATATGGGCTTATCAACCGTCTTATCAAAGTGCACCTTCATATGTATGGTAAACTCTGAGCCCTTTATTAAAGCCTGAGTCTTTAAGCCCTTAGAATCGGTTATGTAATAGTCGATTATCTTAGCTTCACCTGAGCCATACTCCAAAAGTTCATGGTTCTTTTCTACATCAATTAACTCTTCGCTCTTTCCGGCATCATACTGTCCCACAAGGATTTGCTTATAAACATCGATCATTTCCTTAGGCTTTCCTTCTGCAACCTTATCGCCTTTATTAAGCACCATAACTCTATCACAGTACTTAGAGATTGAGCTTAGGTCATGAGATACAAATATGATGGTCTTACCTGAGCGTTTAAACTCTTCGAATTTATGGTAGCACTTTGACTGAAAGAAAACGTCTCCTACGGAAAGTGCTTCATCAACTATCAATATTTCAGGATCGATATTTATTGCAACGGCAAAAGCGAGTCGCACGAACATACCTGAAGAATATGTTTTAACTGGCTGATAAACGTAATCTCCTATATCAGCAAAATCCAGTATATCCTGAAGGCGCTCATCAATCTCTTTTTTAGAGAATCCCATCATGGTTCCGTTAAGATATATATTCTCAATTCCGTTATACTCCTGGTTAAATCCTGCACCTAGTTCAAGGAGTGCAGAGATTCTTCCCTCTACTTTAACGTCACCCTCTGTCGGATTGAGAACACCTGTTATTATTTTCAATATTGTGGATTTACCGGATCCGTTGGTACCAATGATACCAATCGTCTCACCCTTGTAAATGTCTATATCAACACCTTTAAGGGCATAGTGCTCGGTATAGTTATGCTTCTTAAGACCAAAGGCATCAAGCAATCTGTCAGAGGGCTTTTTATAAAGCTTATACATCTTTTTTAAGCCTTTAACAGATATAACGGTCTCATTCAGTTTTTCTTTGTTGTTTGTAATATTGTTCATTTAGATTCCTGTTTTCTTCGGCAGTGATTTATATAATGATTCTCGGAACGCTTTCGCTCGGTCCTCGCAGTAACGGATGCTAAGCTCGTGAAATACCTCGCTAAGCACCGACGCTGCGGAGGTCCTCAAATTCATTATATAAATCACTGCCGAAGACCAATATTCTATAATTAATTAAATCAGAATTAAACAAATTCGTTATAGTACATCTGCGAAATGAACCTTCAATTTCTTAAATACAGTCCTTCCGAGTAAATAGAAGAGCCCTGTGATACACCAGAAGTAGAGAGTGTACTTCCAATCGACCCAGAAGCCTTTGTTCTCACAGATTGTTGCTTTATAACCCAATACGATATATGCCACTGGGTTAAGTTTCATGATGACTTGCCATATATGAGGCAAGGTTTCGATGTTCCAAAGGATGGGGGTGGCCCACATTCCGATTTGAAGAGCTATCTGAATGATCTGGCTTAGATCACGGAAAAATACCACAATGGCCGAAGTCGTATACGAAAGCGCAACCAGAAGTATAAACATACATAAGCTGTAATAGATTAGTTGCAAGGTATAGAGGTTCGGGTAATAGTGATATACAGCTGCTACAATGAGCATAACACCTATAAAGAATACATGGATAAATGATGCTGCCACCACCTTTATGATGGGCAGGATATCGATTTTAAAGACCACTTTCTTTACAAGGTAGTTGTATTGAATCAATGCATTTGTACCGTTTGATAAGCCTTCTGAAAAGTAAAACCAGGGCACCAAACCTGCGGTTAAGAATAAAACATAAGGAATCTCAATGTTTCCCGCAACAGCCTGGCCTCTGGACTGAAAGATCTTATCAAATACTATATAGTACATAAGCACTGTGATAACAGGTTGAACCATTGCCCACAGTGCTCCTAAATATGAACCGGCGTAACGGTTTTTAAAATCGTTACGCGCAAGCTTCCATATTAAGTTAAAGTTTTTCTTACTTTCTGTTTTTGACATAATCAGACAATCCGCCCCACTTAGTATCTCTGTCGCTAAGAATAAGTTCCATGCCGTCTTCAATGGGCCATTCTACACCGATTTCAGGATCGTTGTAGATAATTCCGCCTTCATCTCCGGGATGATAGAAATCAGAGCATTTATATACAAATTCTGCATAATCGGAAAGCACCAAAAATCCGTGTGCAAATCCCTTAGGTACAAAGAACTGCTTTTTATTTTCTTCTGTTAACTCAATTCCCTTCCACTTACCAAAGGTCTTTGAGCCTTCTCTTAAATCTACACAAACGTCGTAAACCGCGCCCTTAATTACTCTTACAAGCTTATCCTGTGCGTACTGCTTTTGAAAATGAAGTCCTCTTAAAACACCTTTCTTTGATGCGGACTGATTGTCCTGCACAAATTCAACGGTGATTCCCGCTTCTTCAAAATCTCTCTTTTGATAAGTCTCCATAAAGTATCCTCTCTCATCGGGGAACACCGTAGGAGTCAAAATCTTTACGCCTTCAATGTCGCAGTCTTCAACTAAAAATTTTCCCATTTCAAAACCTCTTAAAAATATTTTATTCCAAATATGAAAGGTTCAAAGAAACCTCTCCTTCTATTCCGTCAATTTCACCTACCGAGGAATATTGCCACAAATCATACCAATAATCCTTTGTGGGAGTCTGGCTAGCGTATTCAGCCATCCAAATGGTGTACTTTTCCATTCTTCTTGCGGAAAGATTGGTCTTAAGCCAATCGGACGATGCATAAACACAGGGGGTGTATCCGTAGTTTGCTATTGTAGAGCAAAACGCTTCCGTAACCTGAGTCCTTGTATCCGCATCAAGCCCGTCGGCTCGCGACAAGCCGCCTGCTCTGTCCACTCTTATTGCCACAGGATATGAGATTGAAACACCGTCTAAGATTTCAAGCACAGCACTTGCTTCCTCAACGGCTTCTTTTTCATCAACAGCCTGTGTGAAGAAGTATGCGCCCACGTCAAGGCCCGCTCTTATGGCCTTTGTGGCATTTTCTTTAAAGAACTCATCCACAACAATATCGCCTGTTATTCCACCGCGATATCCGCATCTTAACATCACAAATCTAACGCCGCTTGCGTAAACCTTTTCCCAATCGATTTCTCCGTTATGAGAAGAAACGTCCACGCCGTATTTAGCGTTAGTGTAATCAAGTAGCCCCTTCTTTTCTTTCTTAGGAGCCGAATCCTTGGCAGATACCATCATCATATCATCGATGTTCGCCTCCGCCTCGGTTTGATATGTTAATAAAAGACCTATGTCCTCAATTTTCGCGTATTCAACACTGTCTTTAACCGATACAGCGATAGGTGCTTCCGGCACTATGTATCCGTCTTTCTTTTGCAAAGAAACCGTATAGTCTCCGGATGGGAGTGAATCTATATATATAACTCCGTCTCTGTCTGTATCTTTGTAAATTTCAGGTGGCTTTTTGCTTTTAGCTACTTCCACCCAAAACTCTTCACCTTCTTTTACATTACCGGCATAATCGATAACGCTTATTCGAAGATCTTTTTGAACGCTTACTGCCCGAAGAGTTAATGTCTTCATTTCTTCCATGATTTTTGCTGCCAAAGAATTGCCTGCATCATCAAAGAAAGAAGCATCGTTTTTCCAAGCATAAAGATTGTCGCCGATCTGCTTAGGGTCTGTAACGGGAAGAACGGTTTCTTCTTCCTTTTCAACACTTGCAACAACCGGCGCGTTTCTTTTCTCTATTCTTTTTTTGATGGTCTTGAAATTAGCTGCACCTACGATTGCAAGAATCAGTATGCAGCTAAAGGCCATCAGAACAATGACTGTCCTCTTAAGCCTAGAGTCCATTTGCAACCTCAGTAAGATATTTGCCGTATGCGGTCTTCATGAGGGGCTCAGCAAGCTTTAAAAGCTCTTCTTTTCCGATAAAGCCCTTCTTAAAAGCAATCTCTTCGATACAGGATACATATAGACCCTGTCTTTTCTGAATTGTCTCAACAAAGTTTGCCGCATCCAAAAGCGCATCGTGATTACCTGTATCAAGCCAGGAGAATCCACGGCCCATGGTTTCAACAAACAAGGTTCCTCTGTTTAAGTATTCGTTGTTGATACTAGTTATTTCAATTTCGCCTCTTGCAGAGGGCTTAACGTTTTTAGCTATATCAACTACGTCGTTATCATAAAAATATAATCCGGGAACTGCGTAGTTACTCTTAGGTTTTTCAGGCTTTTCTTCGATTGAAATAGCCTTTCCGTTTTCGTCAAACTCAACTACACCGTATTCTCTTGGATCTCTTACATAATAGCCAAAGATTGTGGCGCCGGGCTGAGACTCTGTTCTGTCAGCAGCTTCTTTCAACACCTTGGTAAAGCTCTGGCCGTAGAAAATGTTATCGCCAAGTACCAACGCGCATGCGTCGTTTCCGATGAATTTATCTCCGATAATAAATGCATCCGCAAGGCCTCTGGGATATTCCTGAACCGCATAAGAAAAGCTCATTCCTAGCTGGCTACCGTCTCCGAAAAGTTCTTTAAATACAGGCAAATCTCTGGGTGTTGAAATAATGAGCACATCCTTAATTCCTGCAAGCATCAAAGTCGAAAGAGGATAATAAATCATCGGCTTATCGTATACAGGCATTATCTGCTTAGAAATTGCCTTTGTTAAAGGATATAATCTTGTTCCGGATCCGCCGGCTAAAATGATACCTTTCATTGTGTTCTCCTTACTTATTGCTATACATTGTTTCGTAGTACTTCTGGTAATCTCCGCTGGTTACGTTCTTCATCCAGTCTTCGTGTTCAAAGAACCACTGAATTGTGAGCTTGATACCTTCTTTAAACATGGTATCGGGCACCCAGCCGATTTCTTTCTTTATCTTATCGGGAGCGATGGCATATCTTCTGTCATGTCCCTTTCTGTCTTCAACGTAAGTGATGAGATTCTTGTTGATGTGAGCCTTTCTGGGATCTGAATCGGGAAGCATTTCATTTAATGTATCAAGAATAATGTTGATGATTTCAATGTTCTGCTTTTCGTTGTGACCGCCTACATTGTAGGTTTCAAAAAGCTTACCCTTGTTAATAACCATATCGATTGCCTTAGCATGGTCCATAACATAGAGCCAGTCACGTACGTTCTTACCGTCGCCGTATACGGGAAGTTTCTTTCCGTTTAAAGCATTATTGATGATAAGAGGAATAAGTTTTTCAGGGAACTGGTAAGGGCCGTAGTTATTTGAGCAGTTTGTGATGTTTGCAGGGAACTTATATGTGTCCATATAAGACTTTACAAGCATATCTGAGCTTGCCTTACTTGCTGAGTAGGGGCTGTGAGGCGCATAGGGTGTGGTCTCATAAAAGAAACCGCCATCCTCGGGAAGGGAACCGTACACTTCGTCGGTAGATACGTGCAAAAATTTCTTTCCTTCCTTAAATGAACCGTCGGGAAGCTCCCAAGCTGCCTTTGCGTTATTTAACATTACCAATGTACCAAGTACGTTAGTCTTTACAAAGACTTCGGGATTTCTGATGCTTCTGTCTACATGGCTTTCAGCCGCAAAGTGAACAACGTAGTCTACGTCGTTTTCATTAAAGACCTTTTCAATAGCTTCGCTGTCGCAGATATCAGCCTTTACGAAAGTGTAATTGGGACGATTTTCAACGTCTCTTAAGTTTTCAAGGTTTCCTGCGTATGTAAGCTTATCAACGTTAATGATCTTAATATCATCATTGTACTTATTAAACATGTAGTGAATGAAGTTTGAGCCGATAAATCCGGCGCCACCTGTTACAAGGTATGTTTTCATATATTTTATTTCTCCTTTTTATAGCGGGATTTTATGTTCTATACCATAATATCCCGCTATATTTAAATCCTGAATTTTATTTCTTTATGTTTTCCTTAATATCCCATGTAGCTTAAGTCAAGGTCAACCTTACCGCTGATACCTGCGATTGAGCCGGCATCTGAGTACTGCCACAAATCATAACGTGTAGCAGTGTATGTAGGTGACTGAGCGTACTGAGCAAGCCAGATAGTGTATCCTGTAAGGCTTGCGGTGTCAATGTTGTTTGTAAGCCATGACTTATTTGAGTAAACACCTGCTTTGTAGCCTGAGTTTGTAATTGTCTTACAGAATGCCTTTGCTACTGCAGTTCTCTGAGACTTATTAAGGTTTGCGGCTCTTGCGCCTGCACCTGCACCTTCGATGTCGATGAAGATAGGATATGTAGGCTTAACTTTGTATACATCAATCATGGTAAGGCATGTAGATGCTTCTTCAACGGCTTCAGCTTCTGTTGTAGCCTGTGAGAAGAAGTAGATACCTACTTTAATGCCTGCTGCCTGAGCGTTCTTTACGTTTGCTTCAAACTTATTGTCTGCCACAAGTCCGCCCACTGTGGTGCCTCTGAATCCGCATCTTATGATGGCATAAGAAACACCTGACTTAGCAACTCTGTTCCAGTCGATTGTGCCGTTCCAAGTGGATACGTCGATACCAAATGTACCTGTACCGCTCTTTAATGCTCCGTCAGAGCCAAATGAATACTTAGCTCCGCAGATTACCTGGTCGCCTGTTACCTTGTTGCCGTTTGCATCAAAGTAGTAGGTCTTTCCGTCTAACTGCCACCAACCGGTGTAGATGTATGTAACTGCTACAGGAGTGTAGAGGTCTACATTTGAATAGTAGTCTGCTACATGAGCCTCTTTATATGTCTTAGAAGCTTTGTCGTAAATATATACCTGATTGCCTGAGTTATCTTTCAAAGGTGTAGCGTAGTCGTGTCTGGGATCGCCAACAACAAATGTAACTTTCTGGTTAGTGGTTGTAGCTTTTCCGTCTGCACCAAGAAGAGTAACTGTAACAGTAGCGCTACCGGGCTTAAGTCCCTTTACTGTGCAAGTAAATGTAGCTTTTCCGTCTTTATCAAATTTCTTTTCGCCCTGACCGTTTATTTCAATAATATTTTTATCAGAAGGATCCCATGCAACTTTAGCGGTAGCATCTTTTACGCCACCCGAAAGTGTTGCATTAAGTGTAAAGCTGTTTCCGTTAATATCACCGCCAACAAAGATTGCTTTCTTACCTGTTTTGTCTAATGAAAGAGTGATGTTTCCGCCGACGCTTACAGTTACTTCTGCAGTGGCTTTTGTCTGGCTTGGATCATTAAACGTTACTTCACATTTAATCTTAGCTGTTCCGTTCTTAATACCCTTTATGGTAACTTTCTTAACATCTTTACCTTCAGCAGTGCTTGTAATTTCAGCAATGTCTTTATTGTCAGTTGTCCACTTGTAATTTGCAACACTGTATGTGTTGGGCGTTACCTTAACTTCTGTTGCGGTAATTTCCGTAGATGTACCTACTGTAAGGTTAACAGCTGTTGTGCTAAGTTTTACTTCTTTAGATGTGATTGCTGCAGCCACCATATCGGCTCCACACTTATCGCACTTATAATCACCATTGGAATCTACACATGCTTCTGCAGTTGCACTTGCATTTACATATCCGCAAACGCTACATTTCGGCTTATGTGTCTGAGTACCGCTGACTCTTTCCCATGCTGTGTAGTTACAGTTTTCTGTTTCAGTTTTCTTGCCATCTGTATTCGGGCAGGAAGCATCTGTGCAAGTGCGGCTATGTGTTCCGTTGTTGTTAGATGTCCAATCGCCATATGTATGAGTATGTGCTTCAGCTTCTGCTGTGTGTCCACATTTTGTACATGTTCCGCCCGGCTGATTGTCACACTTTTCTTCTGATGTTGTACCGTCTGTATTATGAACAGTATGATAGTAAAATCCATCAGAATTTTTGGATGTAGGCTGATCATATGTCGGCTCCGTGGGTGTAGTCTGTCCGCCACCGCCCTGGCCGGGATCTGTATTTCCAGGATCAGTCGGATTGCTTCCCGATGTATCTGTATCAGTCGTATTCACAGGTCCGCTAAGTCTCTTAAATCTGGAAATTCCTGCTTCCATCGACTTAGTAAGCGCATCCATGGGATTTGCAACTGAGCTCTTAGAGATAGGTGTATATCCGCTTGAACTTGGTTTCTTTGCGCTTTCAACAAATGCAACTGTATCTTTGTTCTTACCTTCTTCAACGGTATCTTTCTTTGAAACGTCTTCAGTTGCTGCTACCTTTGAAGAACTCTTGATTTCGTTCTTAACGTCTACCTTCTGGTAGTCAAGCTGAGTCTTAACAGAGCAAGACTGCTTTTCAGCCTTTGAGAAATCGTACATTGTTTCATATCCTGACAAAGGAATTACCTTAACAGAATATGCACCGCCGGAAAGCTCGGTCTGGTAAATGATACCGTCTTTGTCGGTGTCGGTCCACTTGGTGCTCTTTCCGTCGGGACCTGTAACTTCTACTTCA
>JAEEXG010000078.1 GCA_016291405.1 Lachnospiraceae bacterium | reverse complement strand
TACGCAAATGTTTCTTTTGACGTAACGGAGAGTGGATTCAGCGTTAAAAACAAAAACCTTTTCATCGATTTAAGTAACCACTACTTTGTTTATACAATCTTAAAGAATGGAAAAGAAATTTATTCTAAGACCTTTGATAATATAAGCATTGCACCGGGAGAAGAAGAAACCTTTGAGGTTAATCATAAGGATGCTAAAGACATAAACGCAGACTATGTATTCAGAGCAGAGCTTCGCTTAAAGAAATCAAATAAGTGGGCTGATGCGGGATATATGGTTGCATTTTCAGAGCATGTTTCTTTGGCAAAAGAAAATCCTGCCTTGGCAGTTTCTAAGGAAGCTAAGTTTAAGCACGTGGCAGACGGCACCAACAATAGCGGCGCAGTGGCAGGCGACTTTAGCGTAATCTTTTCAAAGGCTTACAAAGGATACGGCGGTATGGTTTCTTGGAAGGAAGGTGGCAAGGAACTTGTTACAATGCCTCCCGTTCCTACATATTTTAGAGCCTACACTGATAACGATAAAGGCTTTAAGTTAGAAAGAAAGTCATTTTTCTTTGATACTTTAAGTAAGTATTCGGAAGCCACAATGGTTTCTTTTGAAGATAAAGGCGAGTATATTGAGGCAGACTACGACTACACGGCTCCCGGTGAAGAAGAAGTTATCGCTAAAATGAACTATAAGGTATATCCTGACGGAAGAATCATTGTAAACGCTAAGTACATTGGAAAAGAAGGACGTCCCGTACTTCCTTTGTTTGGATACGAGATGAAGCTTTCAAAGGAATTTAACAACGTTGAATACTTTGGTAAGGGCCCCGATGAAAACTACTTTGATAGAAATAACGGAGTAGAAACAGGAATTTATAAAACAACAGTTGAAGAAAACCTTACCCCTTACCTTATTCCTCAGGAATGCGGTAACCGTACAAACGTAAGATATGCAAAAATTACAAACGACGAAGGCCACGGAATACAGTTTACAGCGGTTAACGGAACCTTTGACTTTGGATTCCTCCCTTACAGTGCGTACGAAATGGAAAATGCTCTTCATAAAGACGAGCTTCCAAACAGAAACTACACATGGGTAAGAATTATGGCAGCTCAGATGGGCGTTGGCGGAGACGACACATGGGGCGCTCCCGTTCAGGAACAGTTTAGACTGGATTCTTCAAAAGACTACGAAGTCACATTCGAAATGAGATATATTTAAGGAGACAAAAATGAAAGTACTTGTAACAGGTGTTAAGGGTCAGCTTGGCTATGACGTAATGAGAAGGCTCAAAGAAAGAGGCATCGAAGGAATCGGTGTGGATGTTGAAGAAATGGACATTACCGATGAAAAGGCGGTAGATAAGGTAATCACCGAAGCAAATCCCGATGCGGTTATTCATTGTGCGGCATGGACAGCGGTTGATGCTGCGGAAGATGAAGATAAGAAAGAACTTGTAAGAAAAGTAAATGCCGACGGACCAAAGAATATAGCTAAGGTTTGTAAGAAGCTTGATATAAAGATGCTTCATATAAGTACAGACTACGTATTTGACGGACAGGGAGATAAGCCCTTTGATCCCGACGATACCCCTGCACCTGTAAGTGTCTACGGAGCCACAAAATATGAAGGTGAAAAAGCCGTTACAGATATTTTGGATAAATTCTTTATCGTGCGTATCGCTTGGGTGTTTGGCATTAACGGAAAGAACTTTGTAAAGACAATGCTTAACCTTGGTAAGACCCATGACACATTAACAGTTGTTAACGATCAATGGGGCTCACCTACTTATACATTCGACCTTGCAAAGCTTTTGGTTGATATGATTCTTACAGATAAATACGGAATTTATCATGCCACCAACGAAGGCTTCATTAACTGGTATCAGTTTGCTTGCAAGATTTTTGAAAAAGCCGGCATGACAAATGTAACCGTTAAGCCCGTAACTACCGAAGAATACGGAGTTTCAAACGCTAAGAGACCTTTTAACAGCCGTATGTCAAAGGATAAACTTACAGAAAACGGCTTTGAGCGCCTCCCCGATTGGGAAGATGCTTTGGATAGATACTTAACCGAGTTAAAAGAAAACGGAGCATTTTAAAATGAGTGATTGTAACAATAATTGCGAATCATGTAAGGCAAATTGTGCAAGCCGTGAAAAGGCAAATCCCTTACTTGCGCCCATGAATGAAAAATCAAATATTAAGCACGTTATCGGTGTTGTGAGCGGAAAAGGCGGAGTGGGAAAGTCCATGGTCACAAGCCTTCTTGCATCGGCAATCAGAAAATCAGGTAAAAACGTGGCAATTTTAGATGCCGATATTACAGGCCCTTCAATTCCAAAGGCTTTCGGGCTCAAAGAAAAAGCGGATGCTTTAGATGAAAACATGATTTTGCCTGTAGAGAGTAAAGACGGAATTAAGATAATGTCCCTTAACTTAATAAATGCGGATGATACAGATCCTGTAATTTGGAGAGGACCAATCTTAGCAAGCGTAGTTAAGCAGTTTTGGAGCGAAGTAGCCTGGGGCGATGTTGATTACATGCTTGTGGACATGCCTCCCGGAACCGGCGATGTGCCTCTTACCGTATTTCAGTCACTCCCCATTGAAGGAATTGTGGTTGTTACTTCCCCTCAAAAACTTGTGGGAATGATTGTTGAAAAGGCAGTTAAGATGGCAAACATGATGAATGTTCCAATTCTTGGACTTGTTGAAAATTTTAGTTATCTACAGTGCCCTGATTGCGGTAAAAGAATAAATGTCTTTGGGGAGAGCACAGTCGAGGATTTGGCCAAAGAAAATGACATTGATGTTTTTGCAAAAATCCCCATTGACCCTAAGGTAGCCGACAGTGCTGACAGTGGTAAAATTGCCGATATTAAAGGTGATTGGTTAAAGGAAATTGTAGAGAAAATTAGTGAAATTTAGAAGATAGGGCAAAATGCCCTATCTTTTTTTAAGAATTTTTGGAAAGTTTTGTCCTTACCACACGGAATTTGCTTTGGTATAATTGAATACGTGAATGGGAATAAAATCTTGGAAGAATGGAGGTAATGGTGTTTGCCATTGGTGAGGCCACAACACTTGTAAGGAACGGAAAAATTCAAATGCCGACCGAATATCATCTTAAAAAGAAGAAGTTATTTGGAGCGTGGATAGAAGACAATGTCCTATGTATATCGGATGAGGTCAAAGCATTGAGAGCCAGAAGAGAAGCTATTTTCAATGCCAACGTCGACACGAACCATAATTTACACATAGATGGTACATTTAATGGGTGCAAAGCAGTTATCACAGGTTGTATCAGCACCATTCAAGTTTTAATAGAAGGAGGAAGGCATGTTTAAGATTGACGAGTATGTAGTGCACACAACAGGCGGAATTTGTAAAGTAACAAGTATCGATTCACTGGACATTCCGGGTGCAGACAAGTCAAAAAAGTATTATTTTTTGGTGCCCATTAAGGCAGCAGGAAGCAAGGTTTATGTTCCTGTTGACAATGACAGCGCCATAAGACCGATCACCACAAGTGATGAAGCCATCAAGCTTATCGACGAGATACCTGCTATTGAAGAACTGACCATCGAAAACGATCGTTTCAGAGAAGCAAAGTACAAAGAAGTTATCAAAAGCTGCGATTTACATGAACTTATAAGTGTTTTAAAGAATCTTTATTTCAGAAGACTTCAAAGAATTTCTGAGGGAAAGAAAAACACCGCAACAGATGATAAGTATTTTAAGATTGCGGAAGAAAACTTACTTAGTGAACTTTCATTTGTGCTTCATAAAAACAGAGAAGAAGTTAAGAGCATTGTAAAAGATAAAATTGCAATTTGATTATTCAACACCGGTCTTTTAGACCGGTGTTTTTTAATAAACTTGCTTAAAATGGCACTTTTTTAGCGAGATTGTCGCTTGACTGTGTTTGCTTAAACTGTTACGATGATTTAGTTAAAAAAGGAGGGCTGAATATGAGCCAGTTAAAATTCTATAATACGTTAACCAAGAAGGTTGAAGATTTTAAGCCGATTAAAGAAGGTCATGTGTCACTTTACACATGCGGACCTACTGTTTATCACTATGCACACATCGGTAACCTTCGATGTTACATTATGGAAGATATTCTGGATCGTACTCTTCGTTACATGGGTTACGACGTTAAGAGAGTAATGAACATTACTGACGTCGGACACTTAACAGGCGATTCCGATACAGGAAACGACAAGATGGTGGAAGGTGCAAAGAGAGAGCACAAAACCGTCATGGAAATCGCCAAAATGTATACAGACGCTTTCTTTAAGGATATCGAAAGATTAAATATAAGAATTCCCGATGTTATCGAACCTGCCACAAACTGCATCGATGATTTCATCGAAATGGTGCAAAAGCTTTTGGATAAAGGCTTTGCATATGTAGCAGGCGGAAATGTTTATTTTGATACATCCAAGCTTCAAAAATACAACGTTTTGTCAAATCAGGGCGGTGACGATTTACAGGTAGCCGTAAGAGACGACGTTGATGAAGACGTTAACAAGAAAAATAAAAACGATTTTGTGCTTTGGTTTACAAAGTCAAAATTCGAAGACCAGGCACTTAAGTGGGACAGCCCTTGGGGCGTTGGATATCCCGGTTGGCACATTGAATGCTCTTGCATAAGCAAAAAGCATTTGGGCGACAGACTTGATATCCACTGCGGAGGAATCGACAATATCTTCCCTCACCACACCAACGAAATCGCTCAAAGCGAAGCATACTTTGGTCATAAGTGGTGTAACTATTGGTTCCACGTTCATCACTTAAACGAAAAGGGCGGAAAGAAGATGTCCAAAAGCTCCGGCGAATTCTTATGCGTGGATCTTTTGGTTGAAAAGGGTTATAACCCTCTTGTTTACAGAATGTTCTGCTTGCAGAGCCATTACCGTAAGCCCTTAGAGTTTTCTTATGACGTAATGGATCAGGTAAAGAGCCAATACGAAAAGCTTAAAAAGCAGGTTGCAAGAATTGCGGATAACGCTTCAAACTCTACAGTTGACGAAGCAGCTTTTGCTTCTTTCAAAGAAAAGTTTACCGATGCATTATGTAACGACTTAAACACTTCTTTGGCAATTACAGTTCTCTACGATGTACTTAAGGACTCTTGCTCCGATGCCACAAAGCTTAAACTTATCGAAAGCTTTGAAGAGGTGCTTAACTTAGATCTTTTAAAGAAAGAAGAAGCTTCTGCACCTACAGTTGATGCCGAGCTTGAAAAGTATATCTTAGCTAAGATAGAAGAAAGAAAGGAAGCAAAGAAGAACAAGGACTTTGCTACCGCCGATGCCATAAGAGATGAACTTTTATCAAAGGGTATCGTGATTAAAGATACAAGAGAAGGCGTAACCTGGACTCTTGCATAAAATCAAACACAAAGCGCTGTGAGTAAAATCACAGCGCTTTTTTTATGACGACGAGCCAAGATTAAAGACTTAAAATCTTCTTTGGAGTATAATGAAAAGTAGAAAACAAATGGGAGTGTAAATATGCAAACTTATGTAAACCAATTGACAATGGACGATATGATAGACGAGGTGCCATTATCTAAATACCCAAGGCCCCACCTAAAAAGAGATTCTTTTATGTGCTTAAACGGAAAATGGGATGACGGATGCCTGGTTCCTTTTCCCATCGGATCAAAAAATGCGGGGGTAGATGCAGAAGGGCTAACCGAATATACCTACGAAAGAAAAGTTTGTATAAAGAAAGAGTTTATTAAAGACATTATCATTTTGCATTTTGGAGCCGTAGACCAGATTGCAGAAGTTTTCATAGACGATAAAAAGGTAGGCCACCACGAAGGAGGCTACATTCCCTTTGAATTTGACATTACAGACTACGTAAAACCGGACGTTTCATTCAAATTGACCGTAAAAGTCAAGGACGAACTTGACCACACATACCCCTACGGAAAGCAAAAGTATAAGCGAGGCGGCATGTGGTATACCCCAATTATGGGAATCTGGCAAAGCGTCTGGATTGAAAGCGTAGCAAAAGATTACATTAAGGATATAGAGATAACCCCTTACTTAGACAGAATATCCGTTAATGTGGTAGGAGGAGAGGCGCCTTTTAACGTTAAGGTTTCTTTTAAAGAAGAAACCGTATTCGAAGGCTCTTTTGATGCTCCCTTCTTTCAAGTAAAGATTAACAATCCAAAGCTTTGGAGCCCTGAGTCACCTTCCTTATATGACATTTCAATAGCCACAAAGACAGATGAAATAAAGTCTTACTTTGGATTAAGAACTGTTGAAGTTTCAAAAGTTAACGGCGTAGCCAGAATCCTTTTAAACAAAAAGCCGGTTTTCTTTAACGGAGTGCTTGATCAGGGGTATTTTCCGGAGGGAATCTTTACTCCAAACAGCGAAAAGTCTTATGAAGATGACATTCTTAGACTTAAATCCCTTGGAATTAACACCATTAGAAAGCACATAAAGATAGAACCTGAGTGCTTTTATGAAGCCTGCGACCGCCTTGGAATGTTTGTTTTTCAGGACATGGTAAATAACGGAGACTATAAGTTTTTTAGGGACACTTTGTATCCTACATTTATAAGCAAGAAAAAAGATGACACCAAGGGTAAGCACCCGGAAGAAACCATGTATTTCTTTGAATCTCAGATGGAAGAAACCCTTGCCCATTTATATAACTTCCCAAGCATTGTCTATTACACCATATTTAATGAAGGCTGGGGACAGTTTGACTCTGACATCATGTATAACATCGTAAAGGCTATGGATAGGACCCGTATCATCGATTCCACTTCCGGCTGGTTTTGGCAGGAAGAATCAGATGTGGACAGCCTTCATGTGTACTTTAAACCTGTAAAAATAAAGCCTTCTGAGAGGCCTGTCATAGTATCTGAATTCGGAGGATTTTCTTATAAAGAAGAAGGCCACATCTTTAACGCAAAGAAAAGCTACGGTTACGGTGGAGAAAAAACAAAGGAAGCTCTTACAAAGCGAATCGAGAAGCTTTATTTGGATGAAATTGTACCTGCCATAAAAGATGGCCTTTGCGGCACAATCTATACTCAGATTACTGACGTAGAAGATGAAATAAACGGCTTTTACACCTATGATAGAAAGGTATGTAAAGTCGATAAAGATGTGATGAAAGAAATAGCAAAGAAACTAAAGATTTAATAGGGGGCAAAATGGAAAGCGAAAGAGAAGCCAAATACATAGAAGAAATTAAAAGATGTATGGATGAAGGGGATAACGGCGCACTTTTAGAGACCCTTAACGAATACATAGGTTTTTTAAGAGAGTTTGAGCGTTTCGAAGAAGGCTATAAAGTAAGCGAGAGAATCCTAAGCCTTTTAAAAGAAATGGGCCTTGAAGGCTCTCTTTCCTATGCCACAAGCTTGCTTAATATAGCAACTTTACTTAGAGCCGGAGGCCGTTTTGAAGATTCCCTTTCTTTATATAAAGATGTGGAAACCTTATACGATAAGCTTTTACCTAAAGATGCAATGTTGAGGGCTAGCTTTCACAATAACCGTTCCCTTTTATATCAGGAAATGGGGAAGATAAAAGAATCCATAGACGAGTTATCAAAGGCTCTTTTGATAGTTAAAGATAATAATGCCGACTATGAGACTGCGGTAACATATACAAATCTTGCAAACTCTTATATGGCGCTTTCCGATTTTGAAAATGCCAAAAAGAATGCTTATTATTCTAAAGAAACCTTTGAAAAGATTAATGAACTTGGATCTCACTATGCATCGGCTCTTTATGTGCTTGGTGTTTTATCTAAAAAAGAAGGTAAAAATGAAGAGGCCGAAGGCTTTTTAAAGACAGCCCTTTCAACGGTTGAAGAAGAACTTGGAAGAGGCACCTTCTATGAAAGAATAGAAGAAGAACTTAAAGAAATCGAACCTGTTGAAAAGGGAATTGATATATGCTTTGAATTTTACAAAGAATGCTTCGAGCCTGTTATTGATAAAGAGTTTAAAGATTACAAATCGGAAATTGCAGTAGGCCTTGTGGGAAGAGGGTCTGATTGCTACGGCTATGATGATAAAGAGTCAAGAGACCATGATTGGGGCCCGGGATTTTTAATATGGGTGTCGAAAGAAACCCTTGATAAAATCGGAGACAAATTAGAAAAGGCCTATAACGAACTTCCAAAAGAATATAAAGGATTTAAAGTAGCAAGGACCTTAAGCACTCATAAAAGACGAGGTGTCTTTGTAACAGAAGATTTTTATAAAGACCTTCTTGGAAAGTGGCCTTTAAGTGAAGAAGATTATAAAATCATACCGGATTTTTCGTTGAGCACAGCGGTCAACGGACGGGTGTTTACAGACCCTAAGGGAGTGTTTTCTTCATATCGTGACGAGCTTTTAAAGGGTTATCCAAAGAATGTTTTATTTTTAAAGATTGCCGAGTCCTCTGCCAAATTTTCTCAATGCGCCCAGTATAATTACAAGCGTATGTTAAAGAGGGGCGACAATTTGACTGCTTCGGTCATGCTTTCAGATGGTTTAAAAGAGGCCATGAAGCTTGCGCACTACCTTGAAAATAAGTATCCGCCTCATGATAAGTGGCTTTTTAGAAGCGTAAAGGATTTAAATTTTGGAAGTGAAATTTCAACCCTTCTTTTAAAAGTTCATAAAGGCGAAGACCCTGATATCATAGGTGATTTCTTTGCAAGAAAGCTTTATGACCTTGGCTTTATAAGCGATATTGACAATTACCTTGACCATCATACGGAAGAGCTTTTGTTTAAATCAGAGCTTATAAGCCTTTCTGTTGACGAACTTGCGGATAAGATTACAAGGCTTGAGTTTAAGGAGTTTGACAAGGTAGAAAACGAAGGCGGAAGAGCTTCCTGCCAGGATGATTACTTTACCTTTGAAAAGATGCGTAAGGCCCAGTATTTAAGCT
>JAEEXG010000023.1 GCA_016291405.1 Lachnospiraceae bacterium | reverse complement strand
ATAGGGCCAAGGTGTAAGTGCAGTAATGTACTCAGCTGATGGTTACTAATAGGTCGAGAGCTTTACCTAGTAGGTTGTTATTCCAGAGTGTGAACTCGGATAAATCTTCTGTTTTGTGTTCAGTTTTTAAGGTTTATATTCCTATATCAGATGGGAACAAACCCTACGGCTCCGTGGTCAAGCGGTTAAGACATCGCCCTTTCACGGCGGTAACACGAGTTCGATTCTCGTCGGAGTCATTTTGAACTTTTTGGATATATATATTCCTCGATAGCTCAGCGGCAGAGCATCCGGCTGTTAACCGGAGGGTCGTAGGTTCAAACCCTACTCGGGGAGCTAAGTTATTAAAAAATTACATAACTTATTCCTTGACAATTAACATCTCGTATGTTTAAATTGTAGGGTAGCATTTTTCAAAACGCCGATGTGGCTCAATGGCAGAGCAGCTGATTTGTAATCAGCAGGTTAACGGTTCGAGTCCGTTCATCGGCTTTTAAATTACTCATTTTCCCGAAAGGGTTGCGGACCTTTAGCTCAGTTGGTTAGAGCAACCGGCTCATAACCGGTCGGTCCTGGGTTCGAGTCCCCGAAGGTCCACTTTTGGCCCAATGGCTCAGTTGGTTAGAGCGCCGCCCTGTCACGGCGGAGGTCGCGGGTTCGAGTCCCGCTTGGGTCGCTTTCTTTTCTAAGTTTGTTTTTAAAATTGAATATCTGGGGTCTTAGCTCAGCTGGGAGAGCATCTGCCTTACAAGCAGAGGGTCACAGGTTCGAGCCCTGTAGGCCCCATTTATGTGCACGTGTGGCGGAATAGGCAGACGCAAGGGACTTAAAATCCCTCGGTAGCAATACCGTGCCGGTTCAAGTCCGGCCACGTGCACTCTTTTTATATTTTAAGGAGGCATCAATGGCTGAGATTAAAGACTATACTGAAAGACAAGTTGATTCCACCCTTGTTTTTGACGGTGAAATCCTTCACGTAAAAATGGACAATATTCTTCTTCCTAACGGTAAACCCGCTACGAGAGAGAGAATCGAGCACATCGGTGCCGTTTGTATCGTTCCTGTTACGGATGACGGAAAAATTATTATGGAAGAGCAGTATAGATATCCTGTTTCAAGAATGATTTATGAAATTCCTGCAGGTAAGCTTGATTCTAAAGATGAAGACAGATTGCTAGCAGCAAAGCGTGAATTAAGAGAAGAAACAGGTTATGAAGCAAGTGAATGGATCGACCTTGGCATCTATTTACCCGCTCCTGCTTACAGTGATGAAAAGATTACCATGTACCTTGCAAGAGGCCTTAAGAAAGGCTCTCAGGACCTTGATGATGACGAGTTTTTAAAGCTTTCGGAAGCTCCCATTGAAGAGGTAGTCTCTAAGATATTTGCAGGTGAAATTCACGACGGAAAGACTCAGGTTGCGGTTTTAAAAGCAGCTAAATATCTTAACAAAATTTAATAGCATGTTTATGTTTGAATTCTAAAATAGCCTTAATGTAGCACTTACATTGGAGGCTTTTTTTATGAGAAAAAGGTTTGCGCTTTTTATCGGCGAACTCTATATGGATTATCAGACAAAACTATATTGCGGCATTGAAAAAGCGGCGATTGAAAATGATGTTTACATAGACATTTTTTCAAATTACGGCGTTTTTTCAAAGAATTATCTTCATACGATAGGTGAAGTAAATGTAAAGAACATACCGGATTTTTCAAAGTATGACGGCATTATGGTGGCGCCCGATACTTTAACTGTTCCCGGAATGTTTGAAGAAATCGATTTTCTTATAAAAGAAAAAGCAAACTGCCCCATTATGTCGGTGCGTACCCAAGAAGATAATTATTACAACATATTGGTTGATGACCGCACTTCCATGGAGCAAATAATCGAGCACTTTGTTACCGTGCACGGATGTAAAAAGATTTGTTATATGTCGGGCCGTGCCGATATGCTTGATGCAAGAAGGCGTTTGGCGGGCTATAAGGCCGTCATGGAGCGCCACAACCTGCCTATCCTTGACAATATGATATTCCAGGGCGACTACTGGACAGGAAAGGGCAGAGCGGCGGTTGAGACCTTTTATTCCAATGGATTTAAGCCAGATGCCATTGTTTGTGCAAACGACTATATGGCAATCTCTGTTTATCATGCGTTAAAAGAAAAAGGTATTAATGTCCCTGATGATGTTTTGCTTTCGGGATATGACAATATAAACGAAGCCTTCTTTATAAATCCTCCCTTAGCAACGGTAGAAACGCCTTCATTTGAAATGGGCTATAAGGCCTTAGATTCCCTTGTAAAGCTTTCTAACGGTGAGATAGTAGCTAAGGAGCAGCCCATATCCGCAACACTCTTCTTGGAAGGCTCCTGCGGCTGTAAAAGCTGTATGAGGGAGGGAGTCAGCGAGAAGCTTTATAACTCCTTTATGGACCTAAGAGATGCGGTACATACATCCCTTGTGTTAAGCGCCGAATACGAAAGCTGCAACACGGTTGAAGAGGTGCTTAAGACAGCCCATAAAAACTCCTTGGAAATAGCATATAAAGATTTATATGTGTGCCTTTGCGACAACTATGAAGGAAGCGAAGAGTATACTGAAATCGGCGAGTATACGCCAAATATGCGCCTAGTGGCTTCTTTTAACAAAGAAAAAGATGAGTTTATTACGTTAAAAGAAACCTTTGAGCGAAGCGAGATATTACCTGATAAGTACAGAAAAGACCTTTTATTAAGCGTATTTCCCCTTCACTTTAGGGGCCACTGTCTTGGATACATCGCAATGACCTTTGACGATATAAAGAAGCTTCAGCTTGGGTTTGTTATATGGTCAAACTCTTTGGCAAATTATCTTGATAAGATAAACATGTATGAAAAGAACAAAGAGCTCATGCAGTACCGAGTTGAAATAAACATGGACAATCTTACGGGAATATATAACAGGCGCGGCATGGATTTGGCACTTTTAAAGGCCACCCAGGAACTTGAAGAAGAAAGAACGGGGCTCTTTGTAATAAGCGCCGATATGGACGGCCTTAAGATAATTAACGATACCTACGGACACGCCGAAGGAGACGTTGCCATAAAGACAATAGGCATGATACTTTCAGGCTTTTCATCTCCCAATATCTTTAGCGCAAGAACCGGAGGAGATGAGTTTATTATAGGCGTTAAAGGAAGCGAAAACGACGTAAAAAAGGCCATAAATACAATCAGAAAGAAAGTAAAGCGCTTCAACGATACCGCGTCAAAACCGTACAAATTATCGGTAAGTATAGGATATGAGCGATTCGATCAAAATATTGGGTTGGTGGAATGCTTAAGGCGAGCGGACGAAAAAATGTACGAAGAAAAGAAAACGAAAAAAGAATGCAGAAATTAAAGGTTTCTTAAGCCTGTGAGTAAATTACCCACAGGCTTTTTTTGTGTGGTATAATCTTCAAAGATTTATAAAAAGGAATGAAACTATGCTTGATACAACGCTTTGTTACATTGAAAAAGATTCAAAGTATCTTATGCTTCACAGAGTAAAGAAGGATAAGGATATAAATAAGGGCAAGTGGATAGGAGTAGGCGGTAAGTTTGAAGAAGGTGAAACCGCGGACGAGTGCGTAGTGAGAGAAGTGTTTGAAGAAACAGGTCTCACCCTTACCGAGTTTCACATGGTGGGGCTTATTAAGTTTTATTCCGAAACCGATGATATCGATATGTATTTATATAAAGCAACCGACTTTAAGGGCGAAGTAAAGACTGATTGCGACGAAGGCATCTTAGAGTGGGTTGATAAAGATAAGGTGTTATCCCTCCCTACATGGGAAGGAGACCATTACTTCTTAGAGCCCATGCTTGAAGGAAAGAAAAACCTAAACATGACTTTAAGATACGACCACGATGTGCTGGTTGAGTTTATTGATGACACAAAGCCTGTTAAAATCGAAAAGTCGAGCTTAATTGAAAGCAGCCACGGCTTTTCAACAAGAATAGGCGGAGTGAGCGATTCTATATACGATTCCTTGAATCTTGGCATGAACAGAGGAGATTCAAAGGCCAGAGTTACCGAAAACTTCAGACGTTTCTTTGAAACTGCGGGCATAAAGAACTTAGCATTTGTATGCGGAGAACAGGTACACGGAAACAACGTGCACATAGCCACAAAGATGGATTTAAGAAAGGCTTACGGACCCGGTGATTTAATTGTAGCGGATGGATATGTAACAAATGAAAAGGAAGTTCCTCTAGTTATCTTTACGGCTGATTGTGTGCCTGTTTTACTTGAGGATAAAGAAAACAATGTGGTAGGCGCCGTTCACTGCGGCTGGAAGAGCACAGTAAAAGATATAGAAAGAAACGCGATTGAAAAAATGAAGGCACTTGGCGCCGATGTATCAAAGATTCACATAGCAATCGGCCCTGCAATCGATAAGTGCTGCTTTGAAGTTGGAAAAGAAGTTACGGAGGCAGTAGATAAGCTTCTTAATTCCGATGCTTCTTTCTTTTATGATGAGTGTGAAAACGGAAAATACATGCTTGATTTAAGAGGAGTTGTAAGAGAGCGTTTCTTGCAGCTTGGAGTGCTTAGCGAAAATATTGAAACCGTGGGAGACTGCACTATGTGCCATCCCGATAAGTACTTTTCTCACAGATACACAAAGGGTGAGAGAGGAAGCCTTGCCTGCGTTATCGAATTAAGCTAAAAACATTGACTTTTTAACAAAAAACGCTAAACTAAATAAAGCGTGTAATACAGCAATTTTTGGAGATTTTTAATAGATGAAGAAATTAGGTTTTTTAGCTTTGTCTTTGGCAATTTTGGCAGGCGTGTTGCTTTCCGCACCAAAGATAAAAGCAACCGTCAATGAAATTGAAATTGACAAAGCAAATACAGAGAAATACGAAGCGTTTTTGGCAGAAAACAAAGCCTTTTACGATAACACCTTTTATAACGGTGTTGACATTAGCGGCCTTACTCCCTATGAAGCTGTTAGCGCCATAGAAGAGGACTTTGAAAAGCAAAGCGTTGAAATAGTGTCTGATTACCCCGATGACACACAGGACTTTTCTTTTGACAGACTTAACTTTAACTATAACGACCTTTTAAAGGATTTAATGACTGTTTTTGACAATCAGACCCTTTCTAAAGAAGAATTTATTAACGGAGCAGAGAGGAAAGACTACACCTACGATATAGCCGCAAACGGCGACTTTTCAAAGATGGAGCTTAGGAATTTAAAGGTTCTTGATCTTGGTACAAGAATTAAGTCACACGATGCTTACGTTAGCTATGATAAGATTTCAGGTAACTTTATTGTAGAAAAGGAAAGCTACGGTAACGAACTTAAAAAGGGCGCTTTGGAAAAGAAGCTTGAAGCTGCCATTAAGAATAAAGAACCCCAAGTGGTTATAACTTCTGATGACTACATAAAGCCTGAAATTCTTTCGGATGATAAAAAGTTAGACCAGACAAAAGAGTATTACAAGATTCTTTTAGGAAAGACACTTACCGTTAATATCTGCGGTAATGTGCTGACTGTTGGGCCTGAAAAGCTTTTATCCTTATATGAGTTTGGACCTGACGATGTAATTGACGAAGAAGCTTTAACAAGCTTTGTGGCATCTTTGGCCGGCACATTTAATACCTTTGGAATGGACAGAGCATTTACCACAAGCACAGGTGAGCAGGTTATAGTTCACGGCGGAGACTACGGTTGGCTCGTTAATCAGGAAGGCACAAAAGAAGCTATAAGAAAAGCGGTTCTTTCTCCAAATTCGGTTGAGACGGTTGATGCGGTTTATTCAAGAGCCGGACAGCGTCCCGCAGGAGCTGAAATCGGAAACACTTATGTTGAAATAAGCTTAAGAGATCAAAAGGTGTGGATGTATGTAAACGGAGTGCAGATAGTTAACGACGATTGCACCACAGGTATGTTTGAAGACCCTGCCTGCACCACAAACGAAGGCACATTCTCTTTAACCTATAAAGTTACCAATGTAACCTTAAAGGGGCCTACATGGAACGATTTCGTGTATTATTGGATGCCCTTTGATGATGCAAACGGCATGCATGATGCCACATGGAGAACGGAAGAAGAATTCGGCGGTGAGAACCGATTCGGAAACGGTTCACACGGATGTGTAAACTTAAGACTTCCTACTGCTCAGGTGATTTATGAAAACATTCAGCCTGACACTCCCATTATCACATGGTAGTAAAAAAGAAACTCAAAGACACAGGATAAAACCTGTGTCTTTTTATTATTTATGGGGCTTTTTCATTTACTGTAAGTTAATTATCCTATTGTATAGTCTTAATTGGAGCCCTCTGCGCTTCATTTCTAATCAAAAATAATTAAAAATAATTAATTTGTCACAATTTTGTTTGAAATCATTTTAAAAATGCTATAAAATCTATTTGTATCAATCTCAAGGGAGGATCCCCGGATGGCTACTGAAAAAAATAAACCGACAGTACTTATTGCCGAAGACGAGGAAATCAACAGAAGTATTTTGCGCGAAATCCTAAAAAATAAGTACAGAATACTTGAGGCTGAAAACGGTCATCAAGCGGTCTTTACCATCAAGGAGGAAGAAGCAAACATTGCGCTTATCATCCTTGATATTCACATGCCCAAACTTGACGGATTCGGGGTAATGGATTACTTACAGGAGACGGGGCTTAACGAAAAGATTCCCGTTATCATCACCACTTCCGATGAATCGGCGGATATATTGGTACAGGGTAAGAAAAACAAAGTTGTTGATATTATTTATAAGCCTTTCAGGGCAGCAGATTTACTTAAGAGCGTCGATGCTTTTGTGCAGATAAGCGCCCTTGAGCAAAACCTTGAAGATATCATAAACGAAAAGAGTGTATACCTTACCAACCAGTATGAGGTCGTAAAGAAGGCTAAAAACCTTCACAGAGGTAAGTGGGACGATAACATCAGGGCAATCCTTAAAAAGATGCTTCCCGACAACGAGGAGCACAATGCAAGGATTCAGAAGTTAACCGGCTTACTTTGCGAAAGGCTTATGAATAAATTTCCTCAATACGGCCTTTCAAAGAGTGTAAACAAAGTTATTGTGGATGCCACACTTCTTCATGACCTTGGAAAAGTGGTTATTCCCGATTCTGTATTTACAAACAATGACGCTTCTTCTTCAAGAGCAATGGTGCAGGTAAAGAAACGCCCCATCGCAGGCTCGGAGATAATCAACATTATGTTTGCAAACACAGGCCATCAGATGGAAAGAAAGTATGGCTACGATATTTGCAGATATATGTTTGAAACCTACGACGGAAAAGGCTATCCTGTAGGCTTAACGGGCAAAGAAATCCCAATTTGCGCCCAGATAGTAGGCCTTGCTCACAGATATGAAGAATTAAGGTTTTTAGCGGACGGGTCCGAAAAGCCCCATAGAAGCGTCATGAGAAAAATCCTTGAGGCTGAATACAAAGCTTATAATCCCGATTTGATGGAGGCTTTTGAAGATATAGATCCTCTTATTGAAGAAGCCTTCGAGAAAAAGAACAGTTAAAGGAGAGTATATTAAAATGGCAAATTATCCTACACCTCACATTAATGCAAAGCCTGAAGACTTTGCTAAGACCGTGCTTATGCCGGGAGATCCGCTTAGATCTAAATTCATAGCAGAAAACTTTTTGGAAAATCCCGTGCTTGTAAACAACGTAAGAGGCGTTCAAGGTTACACAGGAACTTATAAGGGTACAAAGGTATCCGTTATGGCAAGCGGTATGGGAATGCCTTCAATCGGCATTTACAGCTACGAATTATTTAACTTCTTTGATGTAGATAACATCATAAGAGTTGGCTCTGCAGGAGCTTTACAAAAAGAAGTTAAGATCCGCGATATAGTATTTGGAATGGGAGCTTTGACAAATTCAAATTATGCCCGTCAGTTTAACCTTCCCGGTGCATTTGCTCCTATTGCTGACTACACACTTCTTAGCGAAGCAATTAAGGCAGGAGAAAGAATCGGTGCTAAGTATCACGTAGGTAATGTGGTATCTTCAGACACCTTCTACGATGCAGATCCTACAGTTAACGATAGATGGGCTTCAATGGGAGCTTTGGCAGTTGAAATGGAAGCTGCAGCCCTTTACATGAACGCTATTAAGGCTAAGAAGAGAGCACTTGCAATCCTTACAATTTCAGATTCAATTGTAACGGGAGAAGCAACCACAGCAGAAGAAAGACAGAACTCATTTACACAGATGATGGAAGTTGCTCTTGAAACAGCAGTAGCAATGGATAAGCTTAAATAAGATAAAGAAAAATAAAAGCCTCGGCATTTGCCGAGGCTTTTTAAGTGCTTAAATTACTTTGTCTCTAAGTTAAATCCAAAGTACTTAACTGCGTTGTTGTAAGAAATGCCTTTTACGATTTCTGATAAAACTTTTTCATCGTAAGGGTATTCTCCCTTTTCAACCCATTCACCGATTACGTTACAAAGGATTCTTCTAAAGTATTCGTGACGGGTGTATGATAAGAAGCTTCTTGAGTCTGTAAGCATTCCCACAAATCCTGAAAGGTTACCAAGGTTAGCTAAAGACTTAATCTGGTTTTCCATACCGATTTTATTATCGTTAAACCACCAAGCTGAACCGTGCTGAATCTTAGCAACTGCTGTTGAATCCTGGAAGCATCCGATAATTGTGCCGATTGCTTCGTTGTCTCCGGGGTTAAGGGAGTAAATGATGGTCTTAGGAAGTGAACCTTCTTTTTCAAGAGCATCAAGGAAGTTAGCAAGGTTAGATGCGTTTGTGTCGTTTCTTATGCAGTCAAAACCTGTATCGGGACCGAGCTTTTCAAATCTCTTTGTGTTGTTATCTCTCTTACAGCCGTAGTGAAGCTGCATTACCCAGTTTCTCTTGGCGTATTCTTTGCCCATTTCAACCATGAATGCTGTCTTAAACTTTAAAACTTCTTCTTCTGTAACTTCAGTACCTGATAATCTCTTAGCAAAAATAGCTTCGATTTCTTCCTTAGAAGCGGGAGTGCACATTACATCGTCAAGACCGTGGTCTGAAACGGAACAACCGTGGTTTTCAAAGTAGTCAAGGCGAAGTCTTAATGCCTTCATTAAATCTTCGAAAGTAGAAATCTTAAAGCCTACTGTACCTTCCAATTTTGCAAGATAATCAAAGTAGGTGGGCTTTTCAAGGTTCATTGACTTATCCGGTCTCCATGCGGGAAGAACCTGTACGTCAAAGGATGAGTCGTTCTTTATTTCTTCATGGAAGTTAAGAGCATCGATGGGATCGTCTGTTGTGCAGATCAAAGTAACGTTTGAACGCTTAATGATGCTTCTTACGCTCATATCTTTCTTAGCTAATGCCTTGTTACAAACCTTCCAGGCTTCCTCAGCGGTTTCTTCTGTCAAAGGCTTGTTAAATCCAAAGTATCTTTGAAGCTCTAAGTGGCTCCAGTGATAAAGGGGATTTCCGATGGCTTTCTGTAAGCACTTAGCCCAGGCAATGAACTTATCGTGGTCTGATGCATCACCTGTAATGTACTTTTCATCTACGCCGCAAGAACGCATGAAACGCCATTTGTAGTGGTCGCCGCCAAGCCAGACCTGAGTGATGTTTTCAAACTGTCTGTCATGAGCGATTTCTTCGGGATTGATGTGACAGTGATAGTCTAAAACCGGCATGTTCTCTGCGAATGAGTGATAGAGCTTTTGCGCGGTTTTGGTTGTAAGGATAAAATCCTTGTCCATAAATTTTTTCATGTTTTTCTCCTAACTTTCGGTTGAGTCTCTTTCTATTAAGATGCCCTTATATTCTGTTTTTGCAGGCATTTCTTTTCCTTCAAGCACTCCAAGGAGTGTGGCCACAAGCTGCTTTGACAAAGCTTCCAAGCGATTGTCGACACTGGTGATTTCAGGCTGAGTCATTAAAGCCATGGGAGAGTTGTTGTAGCCTATAATGGATAAATCTTTTGGCACGCTTATGCCTTTTTTAATGGCAAACTTTAAAGCGGCGATTGCAAGGTAATCTTCACTTGAAACAACGGCGTCAAAGCGAAGGCCCTTTTCATAAACTTCCTCGATTGTTTTAACAAATCCGTTTACATCGTCACGGTTAGAATTGCAGTATACGATGTAGTCATCTGATAAGCTTAAATTGTTTTCTTTTAAAGCTTCTTTGTAGCCTTCAAGTTTCTTTACGCCGGAATAGGATTTTGAACTGTAAAGGTATAGAATCTTCTTTCTTCCCTTTTTAACCAAAAACTCAACGGCCGATTTTGTGGCGTTTAAGTCATCGCAGAAGAGGGAGTAAACGTTCTGACATTCAAAGCAGGCGTTTAAAAGCATGATGGGAATTGATTTTGCGGCTTCTTTTATGTAGTTATTGTTTGAAGAAACCGTTGTGTCCAAAAAGTTTGAACCAACCAAAATAGCGGCGTCGACTTTCTTTGAAATAAGTAAGTCTAAAGACTTTTGCTTATTTTGAAAATCATATCCCGTGCAGCAAAGAAGAGAGTCGTAGTTATTCTGGCGAAGAGCCTCTTCTATAAGGTAAACGGCCTTTGCAAGGTATGTATCCGAAGAATCCGCACAAAGAATACCGATTGTCTTCATGGTGTCTAGGCCTAAACCTCTTGCAAAAGCATTTGGCTTATAACCCATTTTTTCCATAACCTCTGTAATCTTTTCTCTGGTTTTTGGATTAACGTTATTTGAATCGTTTAAAACTCTTGAAACCGTAGCGATTGAAACTCCGGCTTCTTTTGATATGTCATATATTGTGATCTTACTCTTTTTTTCTGCCATTTTCCTCTCCGTTTTAAATGTAAGCGTTTTCACAATTTAAGTTGATTATAAGATATATGTAAAAAGAAATCAAGTTGACATTATAGGATTTAGAGGGTATTATACGTCATGTAAGCACTTACATAAAATCGGAGGTTTTTTATGAAACAACTAAACAAAGACATGGTGGACGTAGTTAAGCGCCCGGTTAAAGTATTACAGTTTGGAGAGGGCAATTTCTTACGTGCATTCGTAGATTACATGTTTGATATCTGCAATGAAAAGGGACTTTTTGACGGAAGTATTGTTCTTGTTAAGCCAATCGAATTTGGCTCACTTGAAAATTTTGGAAAGCAGGACAATATCTATACGGTTTCTTTAAGAGGACGTGTTGACGGAAAACCAAGCGTTCAAAACAGAATCATCACATCTGTTTCAGATACAGTCGGTGTCTACGAAGAATACGACCGTTTCATGGAATATGCGCGTCTTGATACTTTAAGATACATTGTTTCAAACACCACCGAGGCAGGTATTGTGTTTGATGAAAGCGATTCATTCTCAGTTAACCCTTCAAAGACTTTCCCCGGAAAGCTTACGAAGTTTTTATTTAAGAGATTCTCAGCATTTTCAGGCGCTAAGGATAAGGGCCTTGTGATGCTTCCCGTTGAACTTATTGATGATAACGGAATCGAACTTCAAAAGTGCGTAAACAAATACATTGATTTATGGCAGCTTCCCCTTGAATTTAAGGCTTGGGTAAACGATGCTTGTAACTTCTGTTCCACACTTGTAGATAGAATCGTTACAGGTTATCCCAGAAACAATGAACAGGAAATCTTCAATGAACTTGGATACGAAGATAAGCTTGTTGTAACCGCTGAGCCTTTTGCTTTGTGGGTTATCGAATCAAAGAAAGATTTAAGCGATGAGCTTCCCTTTGTTAAGGCAGGCCTTCCCGTTATTTATACAGACAATCAGAAGCCTTATAAGCAAAGAAAGGTGCGCATCCTTAACGGTGCCCACACTTCCTTCGTGCTTGCTTCTTTCCTTTGCGGAAACAACATTGTAAGAGAATCAATGGAAGATGATTTAATCCGTAACTTCATGGATGCAACAATCTTTGATGAAGTTATTCCTACATTATCTCTTCCCAAGGAAGACTTACTCAACTTTGCAAGCGCTGTAAAGGAGCGTTTCAACAACCCTTACGTAGACCACGCATTACTTTCAATCTCCCTTAACTCAGTTTCAAAGTGGAGAGCAAGATGTATGCCAAGCTTCTTAGGTTACGTTGAAAAGACCGGTAAGCTTCCCGCACACCTTACATTCTCACTTGCTGCATTAATGGCATTCTATTCATCCACAGAGCTTAGAGACGGCGCATTAATCGGTAAGAGAGGCGACGAAGAGTATAAGATCATGGATGATAAGGAAGTCCTTGAATTCTTTAAGGAATACTCAAACAAAGATACAAAGACCTTTGTACATGCCTTCCTTTCTAACGAAGGTTTCTTCGGACAGGATTTAACTAAGGTAAATGATACTGAAGCACAGGTAATTACCTACTTAGATGAAATCAAAGAACTCGGAATGCGCAAAGCAATGGAGAAAAACTTTTAATGGAAAAGTGTTTAAGAATAAACAAAATCGATAACGTGGCCGTTGCCATTGAAGCCTTAAAGAAGGGCGATGCGGTTTCTTTTGACGGATTATCCGTTATTGCAAAAGAAGACATTCCCGCAGGCCACAAGATTGCGCTTTTTGACATAAAGAAAGATGAAAGCGTGATTAAATACGCTGCCCCCATCGGAAGGGCAAAAGAAGATATCATTGCGGGCTCACACGTACACACACACAATTTAGCTACTCTTTTATCAGATAATCTTGAATATAAGTATGAGCCCGTAAAAGATATAAAGCACGTTGATGCATCAGGGCTTAAAGAAACCTTTATGGGATATGTAAGAAAGAACGGTAGTGTAGGTGTCAGAAACGAAATCTGGATTATCCCTACAGTAGGATGCGTTAATAACGTAGCTGAAAAGATAAGAGACGAGGCTAAAAAGTTTTTAAAGGACGGGGTAGACGATGTGGTTTCTTTTACTCACCCTTACGGATGCTCTCAGCTTGGAGATGACCAGGAAAATACAAGAAAAATCCTTGTTGACTTAATCAGTCATCCTAATGCCGGAGGAGTATTGGTGCTTGGCCTTGGCTGTGAAAACTCAAATATTAACGAGTTAAAGAAGTATTTAACGGACTACGATGAAGACAGAGTGAAGTTTTTGGTATCCCAAGAATGTGAAGACGAAATCGAAGAGTCTATAAAGATTTTAAAGGACTTAATTGAAAAGGCATCAAAAGATAAGAGAGAAGAAGTATCCGTAGATAAGCTTATAATCGGCTTAAAGTGCGGAGGCTCAGACGGCTTTTCGGGAATTACCGCAAATCCTACGGTAGGCGGCTTTTCAGATCTTTTGGTAGCAAAGGGAGGCACCACCATTTTAACGGAAGTTCCGGAAATGTTTGGAGCAGAGACCTTGCTTATGAACAGATGCAAAGACGAAGCTTTGTTTGAAAAGACCGTTGATTTAATCAATAACTTTAAAGACTACTTTAGAAAGAACGACCAGGTAATTTATGAAAATCCTTCTCCCGGAAATAAGGCAGGAGGCATTTCCACACTTGAAGATAAGTCTTTAGGATGCACTCAGAAGTCGGGCTCTTCATATGTTTGCGGAGTGCTTGAGTATTCTGAAAAAGTTAAAGAAAAAGGTTTAAATTTGCTTAGCGCACCGGGAAATGACTTGGTGGCTGCAACAGCTTTATCTGCATCAGGTGCCCAGATTGTTTTATTTACAACAGGACGAGGCACACCCTTTGCGGCTCCCGCCCCTACAGTTAAGATTTCAAGTAACACTCCTTTATATGAAAAGAAGAAAAACTGGATAGACTTTAACGCAGGAAGAGTGCTTGAAGATAAGACAATCGATGAATTATCAATTGACCTTTACAACTACGTATTAAAGGTAGCCTCAGGAGAAAAGGTTTTATCGGAAGTTCATGGATTTCATGATTTTGCAATCTTTAAGCAGGGCGTAACATTGTAAGTAAGTGGTTTCTTTGTACAAATGGAAGCAGATTATTGATAAATATTTATCAAATCTCTTCACTTGTATTAATAATTTTGCTATAATCAGTTACAAATCACAATTGTTTTATAAAAACGCTTGTTGGGGAACGCTATGGCAAATTATATTACAGAAGATATTTTAAGACAGACAGGCTTTATTGACATCGATTACGGCCTTGAGTGCTGTGCGGGCATGCTTGATTTATACATGCACGCGGCAGAAGACTACGTAGGATGCGATAATAAAGTAGAAAAGCTTAAAGAAGAGTTTGAAAAAGAAGACTGGGCCAACTACATTGTGGACATTCATGCGGTTAAAAGTTCATCCATGCTTCTTGGCATGACTGCTCTTGGAGAAGAGGCAAAGCAGCTTGAACTTGCAATCAAAGAAGAAAACTACAATTACGTTAAAGATAACCACTTGAAAGTTTTAAAAGAGTATGAAAGAATCATAGGGGTCATGGAAAAGCTTTTAAACGACTATGATATTCCGGAGTAAAAATGGATTCTTTTAACTTTAGATTTTGTAAGAAGTGTCTCACAAGGGACATGATTGATAAGGATGCGTACTTTGCTACCTTACATGAGCTTATAGAAAACATAAACGAAGATGTGAAAACACCTTCGGAAGAGTATGAGCGAAGGCTCTCGGTTTGCACCGAGTGCGAACGCTTAGCAGACGGTATGTGCAGAGCCTGCGGCTGTTATGTGGAGCTTAGGGCTGCTAAAACTTCAAATAAATGTCCATATGAATTATGGTAAACGAAAAACCCACGGGAAATATTCCCGTGGGTTCTCTTTAATTTATTTTTATCCCATTATTACTTTTACACTAACTTTATCGGTAGACTCATCATAAGGAATTACATTTCCTTCGATTGCCTTTCCGTTTACCGTGATGCTCTTTACACCCTTTTCAACGCCGTTTGTTGAAACGCTGATTGTGTAGGTTACATTACGGAACTTTCTTGTGATTGTGAAATCACCAAAGTCCTTAGGCACACAAGGATCGATTGATAAACCTTCGTATGTAGGATATAAACCTAAAATGTACTGAGATACATTTACGAATGTCCATGCTGCGGTACCTGTAAGCCATGAGTTCTTTCCTTCTCCGTGGAACTTAGCATCTTTACCTGCTACCATCTGGCAGTATACGTAAGGCTCTGTTCTGTGAATTTCGGAAATGTCTTCAATGTATGCAGGGCAGGTCTTTTTGTAGATTTCAAAAGCTCTGTCGCCACGTCCGATAACTGTTTCTGCGATAGAAACCCAAGGATTGTTGTGAGCGAAAATACCTGCGTTTTCTTTGTATCCCGGAGGATAAGAAGTGATTTCTCCAAGCTCTAAGTGATATCTTGTGTAAGCAGGCTGTAAAATCATTACGCCATACTTTGTATCAAGTCTTTCCTTAACGGAATCAAGTGCCTTAACAGCAAGGCCTTCCTTTACGCCGATTCCTGCAAGTACGCAGAAGCCCTGAGGCTCGATGAAGATCTGGCCTTCTTCGCATTCCTTAGAACCAACCTTGTTTTCATAAGCATCATAAGCTCTTACAAACCATTCGCCGTCCCAACCTGCGGTTGTTACAGCTTCATACATTTTCTTTACTTCCGCACGAGCGTATGCAGCTTCTTCGGGCTTACCCTTTAATTCATTTAAGCGGGCATATTCTTCACCGTATTTAACAAACATTCCACCGATGAATACTGATTCTGCAACAGGTCCTTCGCTGGGGCCGAAGCACTGGAAGGATTCGCCGGGATGCTCTGAGAAGCAGTTTAAGTTAAGGCAGTCATTCCAGTCCGCACGTCCGATTAAAGGTAAGTTGTGAGGACCCTTATGAGTAGCAATATAATCAAATGATCTCTTTAAGTGCTCAAGGAGAGTGGTAGCAACAGTAAAGTCGTTATCGTATGGAACCATTTCATCAAGGATTGAAAGGTCGCCTGTTTCACGAATGTAAGCGTTGGTACCTGCGATGAGCCAAAGAGGATCGTCGTTAAATCCTGAACCGATATCTGCGTTACCCTTTTTTGTAAGAGGCTGATACTGGTGATATGCTGAACCGTCAACAAACTGAGTGGAGGCAATATCAATGATTCTTTCTCTTGCGCGATCAGGAATCAAGTGTACAAATCCAAGTAAGTCCTGACATGAATCTCTGAATCCCATTCCACGGCCGATACCTGATTCATAGTAAGAAGCGGAACGTGACATATTAAATGTAACCATACACTGATACTGGTTCCAGATGTTAACCATACGGTTAAGCTTATCGTTCTTTGATTCTACATGATATATAGAAAGAAGCTCGTTCCAGTATTCCTTAAGTTCGTTAAATGCCTTATCAACCTGAGCGTCTGTCTGATAGTGAGAAAGAAGCTCGTGAGCAGGTTTCTTGTTGATTACGCCGTATGAAGAAAACTTTTCGTTTTCGGGATTTTCAACATAACCAAGCACAAATACGTAAGACTTTTCTTCGCCCGGCTCAAGAGATAAGTTAATCTGATGAGAAGCGATGGGGCTCCAGCCTGAAGCTATTGTTGAGTGAAGTCTTCCTTCCTTAATGGCATCGGGTGCGTCGGGGCCGTTGTAAGCTCCGAGGAACTCGTCTCTGCTTGTTTCAAAAGCGTCTACCTTAGCATTTACGCTGTATACTGCGTAGTGATTACGACGCTCTCTGTATTCAGTCTTATGATAGATTGTTGAATCTTCAACTTCCACTTCACCTGTAGATAAGTTACGCTGGAAGTTCTTCATGTCATCGTCTGCATTCCAAAGACACCATTCAACGTAAGAGAAGAGTGAAAGTTCTTTTGTCTTCTTTGACTTGTTTCTGATTACCACACGGTTGATTTCACAGTTATCGTTCATGGGTACAAAAGCCAAAACATCAGCTTCGATGCCGTTCTTTTCGCCGATGAAACGAGAATAACCGATACCGTGACGGCATTCATAATCGTCAAGATCTGTCTTTACGGGCTGCCATCCGGGATTCCAGATGGTATCGCCATCCTTTATGTAGTAGTACTTACCGTTGTTATCGTAAGGAACATTGTTGTAACGATATCTGGTCAGTCTTAAAAGCTTTGCATCCTTGTAGAAGGAATAACCGCCGCATGTATTGGATATGATTGAAAAGAAATCCTTACATCCAAGGTAGTTAATCCAAGGAAGCGGAGTTTTGGGTGTTGAGATGACATATTCTTTTGCTTCGTCATCAAAATAACCGAATTTCATAAGTTTCTCCTCTTAAAATAAACTTGTTAACAGTTTAAGAAAACGATTAAGTAAAAAAGCAGGTTTTTTCTTATTATCGATAATTATATACATATATCCTTTTAAAATCAATAGAGAACACCTATTGATTTTAGAATATTTTTAATTTATACTCTTATTAGCGAAAACGTTTAAGGGGTGTTACATGGTTTCGATGAAAGACATAGCGGCAAAGTGTAATGTATCTGTCGCTACAGTTAGTAAAGCTTTGAACGATCAAAGCGACATAGGAGAAGAGACAAGAAAATTAATTAAAAAGACGGCGCGAGAGATGGGATATTTTCCTAACTCTTTGGCCAGAGCTCTTCGTACAAACAAATCTTACAATATAGGCGTGCTCTTTGTGGATGAAGGTAGAAGCGGCCTTACCCACGATTACTTTTCAAGAGTGCTTGACAGTTTTAAGGAGGTTGTTGAAGATAACGGATACGACATTACCTTTATTAACTGTTCAAAGAAAAGACCTCAAAGAATGTCTTATTTGGAGCATTCAAGATACAGAGGTTTTGACGGAATCGTAATCGCGTGTATCGACTTTACAGACCCGGAAGTTTTAGAGCTTTCAAACGCCGATATCCCCCTTGTTACAATCGACTATATGTTTAACAATCGTTCCAGCGTTGTTTCCAATAACTATGGAAGCATGGCTACATTAATGGAATACATTGTTAAAAACGGACATAAGAAAATTGCCTATGTATGCGGTGAAGACACTGCGGTTACAAGAAACCGTCTTGCAGCATATTATAAGGTTTTGGAAGATAACGGAATTGAAGTTCCGGATGACTACGTAATGCACGGCTCTTACAGAAGCACCAGCAAGAGTGAAGCATTTACCGATAAATTGCTTGAAAGGCCCGATCGCCCCACTTGCATTCTTTATCCCGATGATTACTCTGCAATGGGAGGGCTTAACTCCATTCACAAGCATGGTTTAAATGTCCCTGAAGATATTTCAATAGCAGGCTTTGACGGAATAAATATTGCTCATAAAATTGAGCCAAAGATTACTACCATAAGACAGGACACAAAAGCTATCGGAGAGATGGCAGCTTTAAAGCTTTTAAGCTTAATGGAAAGACCTAAGAGCACTGTTGAAGAGCAGCTAATGGTGGACGGTACCTTGGAAGAAGGTAAGTCCGTTGCAAAAATATAGTTTTTCTTTTTCATACTTTTTTCTCACACTGAAATGAGCCCATCAATCGATGGGCTCATTTCTTGAGGGGAGTATAATACCTGCTAAATTTGGGATAAATTTAATCTAGGTAATGGTTTGTGGAGAACAAACCTTCTACATAAGAATAATATAGTACCATGGTACTATATTTTCAATGTTTAGTTATACCAAAGAGAAGCAACTTAAATTGTGCAACTTGACAGAGAATCGCGAAAAAATTATTATTGCTGTATGAGAAAATACGAGTTGATAGCTCCCTGCCATTTCGGCCTGGAGAGCGTTTTAAAAAGAGAAATTATAGATCTTGGTTATGAGCCTTCAAACGTGACGGACGGTCGCGTTTGTTTTCTTGGTGATGAAGAGGCTGTAGCCAGAGCAAATATAGGACTTAGGACCGCTGAAAGAATACTTATTAAAGTAGGTTCTTTTAAAGCGACCACTTACGATGAACTTTTCGAAGCCACAAAAGCTCTTAACTGGGAAGACTATATTCCTAAGGATGCTAAGTTTAACGTAGTTAAGGCGGCATCCATAAAAAGTAAGCTTTTTAGCCCTTCCGATATTCAGTCAATCATGAAAAAAGCCATGGTTGAAAGGCTTAAAAGTGTCTACAACATAAGCTGGTTTGAAGAAACCGGTGACACTTATTCAATAAGAGTTACCTTATTAAAAGATGAAGTAACCGTAGGTTTAGACACTACAGGTGTGAGCCTTCACAAAAGAGGGTACAGAAAGCTTGTATCAAAGGCTCCCATTGCAGAAAATTTAGCTGCGGCTCTTCTAGACTTAACTCCTTGGAAGGCTGACAGAATTTTAGTGGATCCTTTCTGCGGAAGCGGAACCTTCCCAATCGAAGCTGCAATGAAGGCTTGTCATATGGCGCCCGGGCTTAACAGAGATTTTTCTTCCATGGATATGGAAAATATCGTGACTCCAAAAGTATGGAAAGATGCCTTTGACGAAGCAAGAGAAGAAGTGGATTTAAACATCGAAACCGATATTCAGGGCTATGACCTTGATAAAAATATGGTGGATGTGGCAAGAGCCAACGCAAAGCTTGCGGGAGTTGATAAATTCATTCATTTTCAGCAGAGAGACGTTAAGGATTTAAGCCATCCAAAGAAATATGGATTTATTATAACCAACCCTCCTTACGGAGAAAGACTTGAAGAAAAAGAAGCGCTTTACGCTTTGTATTCAACATTGGGAGAGCGTTTTAAGGCTTTGGATGATTGGTCTATGTTTATCATCACTTCATATGAAGGCGTTGAAGATGCCATGAAGAAAAAGGCTGATAAAAACCGTAAGATTTATAACGGTATGCTTAAGACTTACTTCTATTCATACATGGGTAAAAAGCCCGGAGCAAAGTAAAAAATGGTTGAAACAGATTTTGGCTTTCGTGATAAGTTAATGAAGGTTACTATGACCGTTTCAGTCATTACAGCAGTTGTCTGTATGGCTGTGATGCTTACTTATGCTGCCACGAAAACCATAATCACCGTAGATGAGAATCCTTCTGTTACGGATACATTGGAAGAAAATGAAAAGACCGGAGCCAGATGGACTATCGATTTTACAAAACTTGATAAACCAAAGGAAGAAACTCTTACCGTTTTTCTTCCCATGCATATAAATGTTTTATTGTCCGATACGAACAATGAAAGCGATGTAAATGTTGATACCAGGTACGATACAAATGAAGTGACCGTAACGGTCAAAAACGTAAGAGATTCTTTTTTCTTATCCAATCCCCCTAAAGGAAACTATAAATACGTTGAAAGTGTTGAGGGAGTGTCAGAAGGCACAAAGACAATACTTACATTTAAATTAAGTGAATGCTGTGAGTGCGTACCTAAAGCTTCCGAAAAGGGACTTGAATTAAAGATGATTCCTATAGCTGAGGAAAAGCTTCCAATAGTAATGATCGATCCCGGTCACGGTGGAGAGCAGGTTGGTGTAAAAGCCGGAGATATAAGCGAAAAAGATGTGGCTTTAAAGATTGCCTTAGAAGTTGAAAGACTATGCAGTGATAAGCCTTACAGAGTTTTGCTTACAAGAAGCGGCGATGATACAATCTATACTCAGGGAAGAATATATGCAATCGAAAACACAAATGCTTCTTTTTATGTGGGCATTCATGTGGCTTCAAATATAACGGATACAAAGGCTTACGGAATGCAGGCTAGCTACAATCCCGATTTTTACCATAACGGTTTAGAGAATGTGGACTTTGCGGACAGAGTGTTAAAAGAGAGTGCAATCGCGGCAAGCGATAAAGCAAACGGCCTTTACCCGGCAAACGAAGATGAGATTATTTTAAAAGCGCTTAATATTCCCGCTACTATTTTTTATGCGGGACATTTAACCAATGAAGAGGAAGCAAGGCTTCTTTCTTCGGAGGAATATTTACAAAGGATAGCAAAGGGCATTGTGAGTGCCCTCGATAAGACAATTCAATGAAAGTAATTTTTGCAACAGGTAACAAAGACAAAATGAAGGAAATCAGAGAAATCCTTTCAGGGATGGATTCTGTAAAGGATGTGGTTTCCATGAAGGAAGCGGGGCTTGATCCCGAAATAATCGAAAACGGGTCTACTTTCGAAGAAAACGCTTTGATTAAAGCAAAGACAGTATTTATGGAAGCAAAAAGCAAAGGAATGACGGACATCTTAGTGCTTGCGGATGATTCGGGACTTTGCATAGACGCTTTAAACGGAGAACCCGGTATCTATTCTGCAAGATACATGGGAAAAGATACTTCATATAAAGAAAAGAATGCTAATCTTATTGAAAGAGTAAATAAAGCAAACACCACCAGAAGAGCGGAGTTTGTGTGCGCCATAGCCGCTATTTTCCCTGACGGAGAAAGCAGAGTGGTGAGAGGTACAATCGAGGGAGAAATTGCCGATAAAGAATATGGAGAAAACGGATTTGGATTTGATCCTATTTTCTATGTTCCTTCATTAAAGAAAACAACGGCTCAGATTCCTCCGGAAGAAAAGCATGCAATAAGCCACAGAGGAAATGCTTTGAGGCTTATGAGAAAAGAGATTATGGACTATGAAAGCCTTAATTGTTAGTGACACTCACGGAATGAACGATAACCTTTTTAAAGTTATTAAAAAGGTGGGTCCCGTAGACCTTTTGATTCATGCAGGAGATGCCCACGGAGCGGAAGACATTATGCGAGACGTGGCAGGCTGCGGAGTAAAGGTCGTGCTAGGAAACAACGATTTTAGCTATGACCTAAAATACGAAGAAGAATTCGATTTTGACGGATACCATGTTCTTTTGACACATGGGCACAAGTACAGCGTCTACTGCGGAACCGACAGGCTCTTTTATATAGGAAAAGAAAGAGGCGCGGATATTGTGATATACGGTCACACACATGTGCCAAGCTTAGAGTATGACAATGATTTTCACATGTGGTGTGTGAATCCCGGTTCACTTAGCCTTCCAAGGCAGGAAGGCAGAAAACCAAGTTACGCCATAATGGAAACAGACAGAACCGGAGAGGTGCATTTTACCATCAATTATTTATAGAAAGAAACCATAAAACTTGATGGTTTTCGGCGGTAATAATTGTTTGAAAAAAACGCAAATTTCTTGTTGACAGTTCAAAAACCTTATAGTACAATTCTACTTGCGTCACAAAGAGGCGTGGTCATGCCGGGGTGTGGCTCAGCTTGGCTAGAGCGCCTGGTTTGGGACCAGGAGGTCGCAGGTTCGAATCCTGTCACCCCGATATTATATATATAATTTTAGAAACTATCCGTGTCCGTAGCTCAGCTGGATAGAGCAACGGCCTTCTAAGCCGTGGGTCGGGGGTTCGAATCCCTTCGGGCACATACGCGGGTGTAGTTCAATGGTAGAACACCAGCCTTCCAAGCTGGATACGTGGGTTCGATTCCCATCACCCGCTTTTCCTTTGTAAAAAGGAGAGAAACGCATCATGGTGGATATAGCGTAGTTGGTTAACGCGCCAGATTGTGGTTCTGGAGACCGAGGGTTCGAGTCCCTCTATCCACCCTTCCAAACGGGAAACTGTTGGAGTAACAAGCTTTGGGCTATCGCCAAGCGGTAAGGCACAGGACTTTGACTCCTGCATTCGGCAGTTCGAATCTGCCTAGCCCAGTTCGGATTCCTTTAAAAAATATATGTTTATGGGCTACTAGCTCAGGTGGTAGAGCACTTGACTTTTAATCAAGTTGTCGCGGGTTCGAGTCCCGCGTGGCTCATTCAAAAAAACCTTCGTTTTCACGAAGGTTTTTTTGTGTCTTTCTTTATTAATAAAAAAAGGTTATAATATATTATTATTCAAACAGTCTGTAATGCAAAACTTCCTTACTAAGAGGAGACATATGATTAAAGACATAATCTTGATTGTGCTTGCAATCGCAAGCCTCGTATTGCTTGTTTGGCTGATTCTTGTAAAGGTTAAGACAAACAAAATATTGAAAGAGCATGAGGCTCTTTTGGATGAGGCAAAAACGGCGGGGGCCGAAGCCATTAAGGAGGCAAGAGCCAAGACCGAATTTGTGGCCAATATGAGCCATGAGATTCGTACGCCCATGAACGCGATTTGCTGTGCTACGGAGCTTTTGCAAAAAGAAGAGCTTCCCCGCACATTGAGGTCATATGTAAGCATTCTTAAAAGTTCTTCCGATTCCCTTTTGGAGATGGTTAACGACATATTGGACTTTTCCAAAATGGATGCGGGAAAGATGTCTTTAATAGAAGAGCAATACGATCTTCATTCACTTTTGGAAGACATCAAAAACATCATTTCGGTTAGACTTACCGACAAACCCGTTGCTTTTACAATCGATGTGGATCCCACACTTCCCAAAGCCATGATTGGTGATGAAGTAAGGATCAAGCAGATTTTAATCAATCTTTTAAATAACGCCGTAAAGTACACCACAAAGGGTGAGATTGCCCTTTCTATTTCTTATGAGCGCTTATCAAAAGATACCATAGAGCTTAAATTAAAGGTTAAAGATACAGGCTGCGGAATCGCGCCTACAGAAAAAGACAAGCTCTTTAAGCGCTTTTCACAGGCAGATATTTCAAACCACAGATATACTGAAGGAACGGGCCTTGGCCTTGTTATCTGCCAGCAGTTATCCTTTATGATGGGCGGTTCCATTGCTTTTGACTCAGAGCTTGGAAAGGGCTCTGAATTCAGAGTGCACCTTATACAGAAGGTTCCTAAAGATGCAGACTCTGTATGTATTTTTGATGTAAGCAGAAACTTTGCACTGGATTTCCTTATTTGGGAAGAAAATCCTTATTATAAAAACAGTTTGATTCATATTCTTTCAAGCCTTGGTATTGCTGCTAAATCAGTAGACCATTCATACGAGCTTGAAGGTGTGCTTTCTTCCGTTAAAATCGACTATATCATCACCACAGAACGTCATTTTAACGAAGTGGTTTCTTCTATTAATAAATACTCACCCACCACAATCCCTGTTAAGATTGTGGAGATTTCAGAGCCCGCCGATACATCTTTCGACGGAAACTTTGCTACAATAAGAAGGCCTATAGACATATTTGAAATCCTTACAATCATTACGGAAAAGGATTTTGTAAACAAGCATAACGCAGAGCATGCGGGAAAGCTTATGACTCCCGAAGCAAAGATATTGCTTGTTGATGATAACAGAGTGAATTTAAAGGTTGCAAAAGCCTTGATTGAAACATTTGACGCTAAAGTTGTTGCGGTGGATTCGGGCTTTGAAGCGGTTGAGCTTATCCGAATGGGAGAAAAGTTTGACCTTATTTTCATGGATCACATGATGCCCGGTATGGACGGTATTGAAGCCGCCAACAGAATCTGGGCTATTCAGGGCGAAAACAGAACACCTATTATCGCTCTTACAGCCAATGCCGGCGGAGAAGTTGAGAAGCTTTTCTTTGATGCAGGCATGCAGGACTTTATACCAAAGCCAATCGTATTAAAGCACCTAAACTTTGTGCTTCAAAAGTGGCTACCCAAAGAAAAACAGATTTTCTCAAATGCCGTAAAGCAAGGCTTAGGAAAAGAAGAAGGCATTCATTCAAAGGCATTTCAGCCTGAATGGGGCTTATCAAAAGTATGGAACGACGAGAAAATCTATCTTGAAATGCTACATCTATATAAAGACAATAATGGATCCTTACTAAATAAAGCTGAAAATACCTTATTGCTAAATGATGCATTGGATGCTTTAAATGAATTGTCCACGCTTGCTGCTTCCGCAGGCGCCGCAAGACTGCCCGAGCTTTTAAATGAAGCTATCAATCTTGGAAAGTTTGGAGAAGAAGAAATCTTTAAGGCTAAGCTTCCCAAAATTAGAGAAGAAAATACAATCCTTAACAGTGAAATAGATAAGTATTTGGAAAAGAAAGAACCCAAGGATGATATCTTGACGTACATGCAATAGAAGGGCTATAATAAGTCGTTCGCGCATGTTAAATGTGTGGTCTTACGCGGATATGGCGGAACTGGCAGACGCGCCAGATTTAGGTTCTGGTGGGAGACCGTGCAGGTTCGATTCCTGTTATCCGCACTTTTCGGCCTTCCCTAAATCGGGAAGGCTTTTTGTTACTATAGGGGCAAGGGTTAAATGGAAAACTTTTATAAAAGGAAAATAGAATGGTTTCAGGTACTTCGTGCACTTGCTGCTCTCTTTATTGTTTTTGAGCACGTAAGATTCTTAAAGTGCGGTCTTTTCGGAGTAGACATTTTCTTTGTACTAAGCGGTTTTATAGCCGTTTATTCAAGCGAGCTAAACAGCAGTAATTTCCTATTAAAAAGAATAATAAGAATAGTGCCTCTTTATTGGATTATGACGCTTGCCACATTTTTGACCGTTTTGGTCTTTCCGGGAGCGTTTAAAGAAACTGTGGTGAATGAATCAAGACTTCTGTATAGTCTTGTGTTTATTCCTTTTGATATGAACACGGGAGAAGCACTATCCACGATTACAAGCGATAGCGTGATTCAGCCTTTAATGAGAGTGGGCTGGACTCTAAACATGGAAATGCTTTTTTACGTCCTATTTGCCATAGCGCTAAAGATAAACAAGCGACTACGTGTAGTAATCACTTCTGTATTTATAGTTTTACTTATTATAATAGGAAGATTTGTGGCAGTGCCCATTATAAACCTATGGTCATCGCCTTTGATGCTTGAGTTTTGTGCGGGCATGGCCCTATGCAGGCTATGTGTTTTCCTAAGTAAGAAGCATGTAAGCTCGGTTTTATCAAAGCTATCGGCCCTACTTATTCTACCTGTTATGATAGCCTTGGCCCTATATTATAGGGACATTCAAAATGACTTTAGCGTTCACTTTGTATTTGCATTAGGAGCTGTTGTATTGATTCTTCTAGCTTTCTTTTCAGAAGAAAACCTAAAGGCTCCTCTGGCTTTAGTGAACGTCGGAAACATAAGCTATTCTTTGTACCTAATGCACTATTACATCATCCTATCGCTTGACAGATTTCTTTTTGACTTTACCGGTCCAAGCGTAAAAGCCTTTGTTGGGCTGTTTCTCGGCATATTGGTTTCTTTGATAATATCATGGTTGACTTACTCAGTCATCGAGAAACGCTTCGGCTTATTTCTTAATAAAGCATTTACAAAGAAGGCGGATTGAAATAAAATAAAAAATCGATGAATAAAATTCATTGAGGACATGGAGATTTAAGATGAAAAACGGAGAAAGATTGTATAATCATAAAGAAATAGAGCCCAAGTGGCAAAAGTTTTGGGAAGATAACAAGACTTTCAAAACTGACGTATGGGATTTTAGCAAGCCCAAATACTACGTACTTGATATGTTCCCTTACCCTTCGGGAGTAGGTCTTCACGCAGGACACCCGGAAGGATACACAGCAACGGATATTTGCTCAAGAATGAAGAGAATGCAGGGCTACAACGTCCTTCACCCCATGGGATACGATTCCTTCGGACTTCCCGCTGAGCAGTACGCCGTATCAACAGGTAATCACCCTGACGGATTTACTCAGGAAAACATAAAGACATTCTCAAAGCAGTTAAAAGAACTTGGCTTTGACTATGACTGGGACAGAGTAATCGCAACATCAGATCCTAAGTTTTATAAGTGGACTCAGTGGATTTTTAAAAAGCTTTACGAAGACGGATATGCAAAGTATATCGGAATGCCCGTTAACTGGTGCGAAGAACTTGGTACCGTTTTGTCAAACGATGAAGTAATCGACGGAAAGTCAGAACGTGGCGGCTACCCCGTTGTAAGAAAGAACATGATGCAGTGGGTTATCGACCAGCCTGCATTTGCTGAAAAATTACTTGAAGGCCTCAACGAAATCGATTGGCCCGAATCAACAAAAGATATTCAGAGAAACTGGATTGGTAAGTCTACAGGTGTTGAAGTTGAATTTGACATCGTAGGCGGCGGAAAGTTCTCAATCTTTACAACATGTATCGAAACAATTTACGGTATTACATTCATGGTTCTTGCTCCCGACGGAGAGATTACAAAGAGCTTGCTTGACCGTGTTGAAAACAGAGAAGAAGTTGAAGCTTACATTGCTGAAACTTTAAAGAAAAACGATATGGACAGAACCGAGCTTAACAAGGGTAAGACCGGTTGCGAATTAAAGGGTGTTCATTGTATCAACCCCGTAAACGGAAAAGAAGTTCGCATGTTCATCGGTGACTTCGTGCTTGCAAATTACGGAACGGGTGCCGTTATGGCGGTTCCTTCACACGACCAGCGTGACTTTGAATATGCCGTTGCTCATAACATCGACATGATTCAGGTAATCGAAGGAAGAGACGTTTCCGAATGTGCATTTGAAAAGCAGGATTACCTTGGAAAAGGATGTAAGCTTATTAACTCTGAAGAGTTTACAGGCCTTACCGTAGAAGAAGCTAAAGAAGCCATTACCGTTAAGCTTGAAAAAATGGGAAGAGCAAAGAGAACCGTTAACTATCACTTCCGTGAATGGATCTTTGCACGTCAGCGTTACTGGGGCGAACCCGTTCCTGTAGTTCACGGAGATGACGGAAAGATTTACACACTTTCAGATGAAGAACTTCCTTTGGAGCTTCCTAAGCTTGATGATTATAAAGGAAAGAACGGAAAAGCTCCTCTTGAAAATGCAACAGAGTGGAAAAAGTACGATAAGAACGGCATAAAGGGCACAAGAGAAACATCCACAATGCCCGGCTCCGCAGGTTCTTCATGGTATTACTTTAGATATATCGATCCCGATAACAACGATGAATTTGCAAATCAGGAGCTTTTAAAGCACTGGATGCCCGTTGACCTTTACATCGGCGGACCCGAACATGCGGTAGGTCACCTTATGTATTCAAGAATCTGGAACCGTTACCTTTACGATAAGGGACTTGCTCCCACAAAGGAACCCTTCAAGAAACTTGTTCACCAGGGAATGATTCTTGGTGCTAACGGTATCAAGATGGGTAAGAGATACCCTGAATTCGTGGTTAACCCTTCGGATATCGTGAGAGACTACGGCGCAGATACCTTGAGATTATATGAAATGTTTATGGGACCTTTGGAAGTTTCAAAGCCTTGGTCTCAGGCCGGTGTTGAAGGCGCAAGAAAGTTTATTAACCGTGTATGGACCTTTATTACAGATGAAGAAACCAATGCGGATGAATCCGATAAGACACTTGAAAAGGTATATCATCAGACAGTAAAGAAAGTAACTTCTGACTTTGAAGCAATTGCATTTAACACAGCAATTTCTCAGATGATGATCTTTATGAATGCCGCGTACAAAGCAGGCAAGTGCCCTGTAAGCTACAAGGAAGGCATTGTTAAGATGCTTTCATGTATCTGCCCTCATGTAGGTGAAGAAATGTGGCAGATTCTTGGACACGATTCAACAATCGCTTATGAAGCATGGCCTACATACGATGAAGCATTAATTAAAGAAGATACTGTTGAGATTGGTGTTCAGGTAAACGGTAAAGTAAGAGGTACAGTTACACTTGCTGTTGATGAAGACCAGGCAGAAGCTTTAAAGAAGGCAAAAGAAGTTCCTTCCGTAGCTAACTTCCTTGAAGGTAAGACTGTTGTTAAGGAAATCTACGTAAAGGGTAAGATCGTAAATATAGTTGTGAAGTAACAGTACTTAAAAATTGGCGGGTTTATTGACCCGCCAATACTTGTTTTCTTAAGATTTTTTTAAAAACCTATCCAATTGGGTAGTAGTCATGTTAAAAACCAATATTTATAATGTCTTTATAAAGTGGGAATTTTAAAGTGGCTAGAACTGTAGACTTGAAAGCGTGAGAAGTAACGAACTCACGCTATTTTTTATGTCTATTTTTATTTTTAGCAAAGGTAAAAGGAGAAAAAACGATGAGAGAAAAGAAGTCAATCAAGAGAGCAATTGCGCTGATTCTTGCAGCTGTTCTCGCATTTACTACCTTTTCAAGTGACATCACTGCCATTGCAGCACCTTCAGGCAATGATTCCAATCTTTCGGTTTCAACAACCACAAAAGATGGAATTAAGCTTACAAAGACAGCTGCATTAAATGATGATGGTACGGTGAATATCACATTCAAGGTTGATGGTAAAAGTGCAACTACATACATCAACCAGACAGCCAATACTGATATTGTGCTCGTGTTGGATGTATCCAGCAGTATGGGGGACAATAAAGTAAATGGAAAAACTCGAATGGAATTGGCAAAAAACGCTGCCGTTGAATTCGTTACTAGAATCTTTAATGACCCGAACGTAAAAGCTGATAATGTTAGAATCGGTGTTGTTAAATTTGGCTCAGGTGCCGGTGTTGTTAAAGGATTATCTAATAAGACAAAAAAGAATGATCTGATTCGTGCCATAAATGATATAACGGCGTGGGGCAATACATTTATTCAGGGCGGTATCAGAGAAGCAGAAGATATGCTTGCCAACAATAACAATAATAAAGTTGTTGTTGTTATGACAGATGGTGAAGCAAATTTACGCTATAACATTGACAGGAGAAGCAATCCGACAAGTTCATTTGAATTGAATACGGAGCCTGGTTCGGTTGTTCCGATTGTTCCATTCAAGTATGGGAATAAGGATGATTATACGTTAGACGCATTTGGATATGGAGCAGAATATAATCGCTTTTATGAGTCGGGATGGTATACATACGATGACTTCTGGGGTACATGGGAACTCATTTCAGATAAAAATGCGGTTAGAGTAGTAGGAACTCCCGGTGAAGGAAACACCGGATACTACGATGAAGTAGAAAGAAAATCTATTTCATACAGAAACGTATATCAAAATCCGAGTAATGGACGTTGGTATTTCAATTATAATAAGAATTATGCATACAATAAATATTCTAATGAAGTTCCGAGAGAATATCAGAATGACGATTATATCAAGGTTTCACCGGATGATTCTGACTTCTATCGCATATATTATTATGAAACGTGGTCAAGCAATGTGTATGTTAAGGCTGATGACACATATTTAGTTGGCAAATACAGATACTATGACCGTTATACAGGCGAAAAGATTAGTGTCACATGGCACAATCGAAATTACTATTATGGAAATAAGTTTCCTGCAGTAATGGAAGCTGCTCGTGCAAAACAGAATCTCAATGCTAAGTTCTATACTGTTGTTTATGGAACGAAAGAAGAGGATGCAATTTGGGCAATGAAGAATATTGCTTCAATTGGTGCAAATGGAGAACCTCTTTGCTTTGAGTCATCAGATAGCGCTATTGAAAGCGTATTTGGACAGATTGCTACACAGGTTGCGCAGGACATTGCAGCAGCAAACGGAACTAGCATTGTCGATGAACTTCCTTCTTATATGTCATTTGTACAGAGTAGCGGAAAGTACATCGTAAACAGTTCTTCTGACGTAAAGGAAGGCGATGTTAGCGTTGAAAACGGCAAGCTTCACTGGGATCTTTCCGGTTACGATTTAAGCAAAGATAAGAGCTATACTCTTACAGTAAAGTGTGACCTTAGATTAGGCGACATGATTACAGCGTATGCAAACGATCATCGCATCGAGGATGAAGCTGTAAGAGCATTAATGTCGGAAGGAAAAGTTTCCTTTAACTTAAATAAAGAAGTTACCCTTTCATATACAGATGTTTCAGGAAATGCTTACGAAAATAAAGATATTACCGATCAGGGCGAAAATGTTAACGTTCCTACAACAGCAGTCAAGACTTATGAATATGACGTTAAGTACGAATTGAACGGTGAAGAAATCGCAGGCGCTACTGACGTTTACTATGGTTATAAGGGTGAAAAGATTGACTTCACAGATGCATTAATTAAGAAGGCTATTAAGGATCAGTATCCTGAAGCTTCTTATGAGTATGCAGAATTAAATGATAAAAAAGAACTCATTGTTTCTGATAAAACCAAAGAATCTTTCACAGTAAAGATTACAAGCAAATATGCACACGTTAAATTAGTATCTGACGTATCAGGCGGACAGGAAACTGTTTGGGAAGATGACGTTCAGATTGGTTCGTCTGTAGCGGATCCTTTCGTAGATGCAGATTTGAAGGCACAGTACGAAGCTAAGTACAATGAAAAGATGTCAGCTAGCGAAGATACAGCTAAGTTTGATTATTCTTTCAGTGGATGGACAACAACTTCCGATATGGAAATGTCCAATATCACAGGTAACGTTACATTCAAAGCTAATTATGCAAACACAAGAATCAAGAAGTTTAATGTAACATTTGATATCAGTGATGCAAACGGTGCTGAATGGGCAACTAAGCCTAATGATCAGACAGACATTGAATGGGGCAATAAAGTAACTGCTCCCGACGGTGTTATCGATGTAACTTTAATCGGTAAAGAAGGCACCGCTTATGAAGATATTGAACGTGTTGATATTGATTGGCGGTTAAATGGTCAGAGCTTTGATTTTGAAAATACAGAAATTAAGTCAGACCTTAATCTTACTGCAAAGTTCACAATCACATATAAGACCTACACTGTAGTATTTATGGATTGGGACGACACAGCAGAGTGGACTGTTGAAAATGTTAAGCATGGTACCACAATTCCTAACTGGACAGGCGGCGCATATGTACTCGCTGACTACGAGGATGACAATGTCATTAAAAAGCATTTAGGTGGATGGAATACTAAGAAAGACTTTACTGGCGATACAGTTGCTCCTGAGACAGTAGTAAAGAGCAATCTTACCTTGTATCCTGCATATACAACAATTGGCAATAGGTACACTATCGAATGGAAATACCTTGATAGAACAACCGCACTTTCTGCTACAGAAACTGTGATTGCAAAGTACAATAAAGAGGCTGCAAAGCCTGCTAACGTTGACACATCTGAATTCTGGGTTGATGGAACAACATACACATTCACAGGATGGACTGTTTCCGGAAATGAAACAGGTGCTTCAACGGTTGATGCAGTTAACGGTAACGTTACATCAGCAGCAAGCGACGTAACATTTATTGCAAACTATAGTCAGGTAGTAGATACATTCACATTTGAATTCCATTATAAGGATGCATCAGGAAACGATGCAGATCCTGATGTACAGATAATTGAGTGGGGTAAGGATGCGGTTCCTCCTACAGATTTGCCTGATTATGAAACTGTTGATGAAAACGGAGATATAGTAGTTCATCACCAGAACGGTTGGAAAGGCGACAGCTATGTTGGCGTAAAGGCTAACGGCGTTGCTACAGCAGATGAAACAACCACCACATATTACACAATCGAGTTTTATGACTCAATTGCAGGAAAAACAATTTCCAAGGACTTATATGAAGCAGGCACAACTCCTGTTGCACCTACAGACTTTGTAGATGAACATATAGACGGAAACGTTAAAAAGACATCTACAGGATTTGGAGTTATTGTAGAAGCAACAGAAAGCAAGACTTACTCTACAGACGTAACAACCTATTATAAGGCACAGTCAGTTCACAAGTATGGCGACGTTCAAATCGGTGAACTTTCTGAAGCAGTTTGGGTATTGGCAGGTAATACATATACCGCAACAGAAGACTTCACATATCCTTATGCAAGCGGAGAGATGAAGTTTAAGAGAGTAAATCCTGATGACAGTGTACTTACATTCACTCCTTCAGAAGAAAACTCACTCTTGGTAATCGAACTTCAAGAATATGATAAAGGAACAATCGTATTCTATAGCTATGATGGTTCAACCATTATTGGAACAGATACAGGATACGTAGGAGACTCTTATACAAAGGATATTCCTACAACTTCCAAGCCTTTGAACGAATACACAGTTGTTTACACACTCCGTGACGGCTGGTTCTCAGACAATAAGGGTACAGAAGCTAAGTCAGTAGAAAACTTAAAGTTTGAAAGTGATACACAGAACTTCTTTAAGGTTGTGGATTCACAGACAAGATCATTTACACTTACCTTCTACAATAAGTATGATGTAAATCCTGACAAGCAGTGGGTTGTAGTTGATGGTTTCTCAACTAAGAAAGAAATGAGAGATTATCGTGATAATGCAGAGAAACCCGAAAGAGAGTCTACACACACAGAGATTTTCGAGGGCGAATGGGGAAGAATTCATCTTCTTAATGAAACAACCAATAAACCAATCAGTGGAAGCACCCTTGATAACTGGGATTACACTAAAGATGAAAGAACAGCGGTTCCTTTCATTACAAGCGCAAGCTTTAAATCAAAAACAAGATATTACTTAGTTCAGTTCTTCATGCATGAAGATGATAAGGATCCATTCTACGCAGAAAAGGTTGTTTATGAAGGCTCGGCGAAGGGCCCTGAAAGAAACTTTGTTAGAAGGCAGTATGATGAGAAAGTAGAAGTGTTCACAGGCTGGAAGCAAGATCTTGGACCCATTAGGGAAGCTACAAATATTTATGCAGGATTAGCAACCAAGCATAGAATTATTTACTTAAACTACGATGGTGAGGAAGTTAAGAGATCAGCATATCCTAAGTATGGTAAGACCTCATATGATGTGAAACTTAACGATGCTGAAACAGCAGGTGCAAAGAAGACTTTTGCAAACAAGTATTCATTTAAGTTTGAAGGCTGGCAGCTTGATAACGAGTTATTACAGCCCGGTACAGTATTATCACTTAAGGATGGCGATATAGTTGTAAAAGCTAAGTTTGAAGACTATATTCCCGGTAAGTTCTATGTAAAATATCCTTGGGGTGAAGAAACTACATATACATCAGGCGTTGCTGTTACAGCCGAAAACTTTGATTACAGCAAGCTTTATGAAGATGAAAAGACCGCTAAAGGAAAGTATTCAGGCGAAGATGTTGCTAAGGTGGTTAAACTTGATAAAGCTCCTGAGTATGCAGCATTTACAAACCTTGAAAAGAGCCTTCCCGATCTTTCAAGCAAGAATATCAATGCAACGATTGATTGGTACTCTGTAAGGGTTCGCGCAGATGGAATCCATGTAATCGGAACTACTTCATACGCTCACGATACAGTTGATTTGACAGCTGTATATGACGGCACAAACCTTGTAGATGCTCTTTACAGCCAGTTGCTTGACAAGGCTGACGGCGTAATGGTTTCTCATGATGACTTTGTAGAAGCATTTGACTCTGAAATCATCAATAAGACAAACCTCACAGCTACAATTACAGGAACATTTGTAATCGGTGGAGAAGAAGAACCTGTACAGGAACCCATAAGACCTGTTGCAGATTTGGTTCCTACATTAAGAGCCGTAAGAGCAGCTACACCTGTTGAAACAATTTCAGTTGAAATGCCTATATCACTTAGCATTACAGCTCGTCCTGCAGTAATCACAATTCATGGTGCTGCAAAGAACGATGGTGATGCAGATCCTAGATTTACATATGATATTACCGGTGAAGTTGCAGCAGATCCTATTTCAGTTACATTATCAAGAGCTAGGGGCGAGGCTCCCGGATCATATCCTATAACAGCTACAGTTGTTGCAAGTGATAACTACGATGTAAGCGTAATCGGTGCTAACTTAAGAATCGATCCTGTAGAGGAAAATGAACCTTACAATCCTCCTACAGAGGAAGAACCTCCTACAGGCGGAGAAGGCGGTGATCAGGTTACACCTCCTCCTGTAAATCCTCCGGCAGCAGGAGAAACACCTACTCAGGTTGCTGAAGTACAGGAACTTCCTACTTTGAATCTTACAGAGCCTGATGTTCCTTTGGCAGCAGCTCCCGCTGAAGGTAAGCAGGGAATGAAGATCGAAGATGAAGCTGTTCCTATGGCAGTTGCTTCACAGTGCTTCATGCATTGGATAATTCTTGCTGTTGCACTTGTATATGCTATCTACGCTACACTTCGTGCAGTACAGAACAAGAAAGAACTTGAAGACAACGAAGAATTTGCAAAGAATAATAACTAAGGAGGAGAAAATCATGGAAGAAAACAGAAAAGCTACTGATAAAAAGCACATCCTTGATTGGGTGGTAAGCGGTATTGCTCTTGTAGCAATGATAGTTCTTTACTTCTTCTGGGGATGCCCGATAGACCTTTGGGCTACACTCCTTTGCTTGGTAGTGGTAGTTGCAGGTTCAATCTTGCTTCACATGCAGCACAAAAAGTTAAAAGAACTTAGATAGTTTTTAGGGCCGAGTCGAAAGACTCGGCTCTTTTTTTGCTTAAAATAAAAACTACCCTTTTGGGTAGTTTTTTCAATTTTGTTAAGTAGATATAATGTTCATTGTGTTGAAATTTGAGAGTGACTAGAACTGTAGACTTGAAAGCGTGAGAAGTAACGTTCTCACGCTATTTTTAATTTTTTGAACCTTTTTTGAGTTTCAGACAGTCTTTAAGAATGTAGACATTTTTAATTAATGGTTAACAAAAATGTAAGGTGTAAAAGGAGAAACAAAATGAGAGAAAAGAAGTCTTTCAAGAGAACAGTGGCGCTTTTGCTTGCAGCTGTTCTTACATTCACGACTTTCTCAAGCGACATCAATGTATACGCTGAAGGTACTAAAGACAGCGTAAACAGAGAGTCAAACCTTTCCGTATCCACCACAACAAAGGACGGAATCGAACTTGGAAAGTCAGCTGTTTTAAACAATGACGGCACAGTGGATATTACCTTCAAAGTAGATGGTAGCAGCACTTTGCAGTACGTAAACGAAACAGCAAACACTGATATCATTTTGGTATTGGATACTTCCAGAAGTATGGAAGATGATGACAAACTTACAAAGGCAAAGGATGCCGCAAAAGCGTTTGTTAATCAAGTTTTTGAAGCTGATGGCGTAAATGATGAAAATGTACGCATTGGTGTTGTAACTTTCTGGGAAAAATCGGCTATTATTTCTAATTTTACAAATAAAGCCGGAAAAGACGTATTAATCGGCAAGATTAATGAAATCAATGCTAATGACTCTACAAACATCCAGGCAGGTATAAGGACTGCAAGAAAGATGTTTGGTGCTGATAATGAAAATAACAAGATTATTGTTGTTATGTCAGATGGAGAAGCAAACTTCCATAACACAAAGACTAATAACGACATTCTTGGATATTTTTCACTTAATACAAATGCGTCAAAAATTGTTCCTATATTAAACTTTAGCGATAATGTATATGAAGACTATCCTAGCTACGAGACATTTACTACAGGTAAGTATTCATCCTCTGGCTGGTATGATGAAAATAACCAGTTAGTATCAGAGAAAGTAACAGGAAGCAAATCAGAAGGCGCAACTGGTACTTATCAGAAGGTACTTTCAAGCGTAAAGTGTCAGAGAACTCGACTCTATAAATATAATGGAAACTACTATTACTATAGTAACGATGTTAAGTTGAGTTCAACTTATAATAATAGTACTTATGTTAGAAAATATGAGAGCTGGGGAACATATTATTATATTTATTCAATTAATGGTCAGTATCAAAAACTGAGCAATCTTCGAAAGAGTGATGGTGATGCTTATCTTGAAACAACGGAAACAAGAACAGCGACTTATCACAAAAAGAATACAGAAACAGAATACTTATTAAAGTATGCTGCTGTCATTGAAGCTCAGATGGCAAAAAATGCCGGAGTTAAGTTCTATACAGTTAAGTATGATACTGAAGAAAAAGATGCAATCTTTGCTTTAAAGAACATTGCATCCATGAATTCTGAAACAAATGCGCCCCTTTTCTATGAATCAGCCGTTGATTCAATTTCAAACATCTTTTCACAGATTGCTACATCTGTAGCAAAAGACGTTGCAGCAGCAAAGGGCACAAGAGTAACAGATGAACTTCCTACATACATGAACTTCTTTATAGGTAAAGATGGTAAGTATGTATTAACAGGCGACACTAAAGGCGCTTCAATTGAAGGAAGCAAGCTTACTTGGAACCTTAACGATTATGACTTAAGCAAAGATAAGACATACACACTTACAGTTAAATGTACTGTTGATTTACAGGCTATGATCAGTGCTTATGCTAAAGAACACGGCATGACTGTTGATGCTGTTAAAGAAACAATGAAAGACAGCTCTTTGACATTTAGCTTAAATAAAGAAGTAACTCTTTCTTATACAGATATTTCAGGTAACAACGTAGTAAACACTG
>JAEEXG010000022.1 GCA_016291405.1 Lachnospiraceae bacterium | reverse complement strand
TAATGGGGAATAGAGCAGAGCATGGCATAAAGCCTGCAAAGGCATCGGGATACTCCATAAACAAATCAAAGGTCTTTCCGCTTCCCATTGAAAAGCCTGTTGCATAGATTCTTTTTTCATCTATGTTGTAGCGCTTCTTTATACTATCAAGAATTTCCATTATTTCCGTAGCTCTTAAGGATAAATGGTCATCTATTGCTACAAGTAAAAATCCGTCTCTGTGACAGATATCAATCCAGCCCGGCACATAGGTTATGTGTAAAGCGGTGTCTCCGCCTCCGTGAAAGGCAAGCACCAAAGGGATGGGGCCATTGTCAAAGGCACCTTTATTGTAAAATGCAAAATACCCTGCTTTGTGAGTGGGAAGGTCTTTGTATTTACTTTGGTTATCAGGGGAAGTCTTAACTTCCACGATTCCGGTTTCTTCCACCATGCCTAAGTCTTCCGAAGTAGGTTCGATTTCAAGGTTTCCGCACCATCTTTTAAATTTCCTTGCAAACTTTTCAAAGTCCTCTTCGTAAAGCCCATCCGACCTATAGAAATGTTCGCTCTCTTCAAGGGGCATATTAATCACGGATTCATTCAACACGCTGATTATGGCAATGTCTTTTCTTTGAAGATCCGGAAGAGTGGTAAGGCGTTCTAAGGAGCAAACCGCGGGAGTGATTTCACCCGGGCCCCAAAGGTATTCGCCCTGGATGGCCTTTAATAGTTTGGTCGCTATATAATCTGCCGACCTTCCAAAACCGTAGAGGTAAGCTCTGTGCTTGGCGCCCCTTATAAAATAGCCCTCAAAACGCTTAGAAAAGAAATTATCCCAGGCAACTACACCGTCTTCATAATCAGGATAAAGACTAACTTCCGAAATAAGCTCTTGATATAAAGACTCATCAGCATATGCCCATCCGCCCTCACAGGTAGGATAAACAAAAACTACAGGGGCATCATATTTTGCAGCAATTCTTGTAAAGCCCCTTAGGGTTGCAAACTTCAAGGCTTCTTCTATATCCATTTTGTGCTCTTCAAATATTAGTAAGAGAGGCGCTCTAAATCCATAATTATTTACCTGCCCCTCTAAATCATTGTTCGGCACAAACACTTTCGCATAAAAAGACTTATATTTATTTTCCCAATATTTGCCCCCGGCAATTGCATGCACCAAAGGTCTTTCTTTAAGTCCCATATACCGTCTCCTTTACGTGAAATTTTAAAGAAACCATCAGACACTAAAATGTCTTGTGGAAGCTCTTAAGTGAATAGTATGTTCAACCGGAATAAACTGTCTTTTTTCAGTGCCTTCCAAAAGACCAATCATTGCTTCGCCTGCATAGAATCCCATTTGCCTTGCATCGATGTGGGCAGCGGTTATGGGTGGTGTGTGGCGGGCCAATTCATTACTGTCAAAGCAAGAAGCAAGCAAAACGTCCTTAGGGACCGAGAGCCCAAGTCTTGTGAGCACTTCATAAGACCATCCTGCAATTACATCGTCACAGCAAATGATGCCGTCACAACGTCTGGTAATTGCGGTTTCAACCGCAACTTTACAGGAATTATAATTAGATATATCTCTGAATATAAGGTTTGGATCCGGATTGACGGAGTAATCGGAAACTCCCATCATTGCGCCTTCAAGCCTTTTTATGTTTACGTTATAATTCATATTTCCCGCTATGAATGCTATGCGCTTGCAACCGCTGTTCATAAGGCTTGATGCAAGCTCTCTGCAGGCAAGAGCGGTATTTGAATCAACCATAACCGCGTCTTTAATACCTGAGCCCACCACCACTACGGGAATCCCCTTTTTCTTAAGGTAAGAGTGGCTCTTTTCACCTGAAATTGCTCTTGTAAATATAACTCCGTCAAGAGCCCCCTTTTCAACGGCGGGAATAAGAGGCTCATACTCGTCCGTGTTACACAAAATGAGAAGAGTTTCATAGCCGTGATCGGCCAAAGCTCCGGCAGCACCAAGTAAGCAAAGGTGGAAAAAATCCGACTCATATAACAGGTCTCTTGACAGCACCACGCCTACGTTTCCGCTTTTTCGACCCGAAATAATGCTGTCACTTTGTTTTTTCTGCGAAGGGGAAATGTATCCAAGTCTTAGGGCAACTTCCGTAACCTTTTTCCTTGTTTCTTCAGATACTCGTCCGTTTCCGGATAAGGCTCTTGAAATCGTCGTAGCCGACAAATTCAGTTCTTTTGATAGTTCATTTAATCTAATTTCTTTTCCCATGAGACCAATTATAGCTTTTAAAAAAGGGAAAAACAATAAAAAATGCGCAAAAAAGCAGAAATTGCGCTAATAATGCGCAAAATTGCGCACGAATCGTAAATTATTCGTTCACTTAATATAAAAAACTTTAGATTATTTGAAAATTATTAATCTAGAGCCATTTAGGTATAGTTCCTACAATTAAATCATAGATTTGAAACTTATGGATAGTGTACGTGGGAGAGAGTATGGAAAAGACTAGGACAAAGACTCCGTTTTTAAAAGTATTAAGAAGGCATTGGCTGCTTCTTTTAATGCTGCTTCCGAGTCTTATTTATGTAATTATATTCAGTTATGTCCCGATGACGGGAATAATCTTAGCATTTAAAAAGTATCAGTACGCAGGCGGAATATATTTTTCACCTTGGAACGGTCTTAATAACTTCAAAGCTCTTTTGATTTCCGGAAAGCTTGGAATGGTTACAAGAAACACCTTGCTTTACAATATAGCGTTTATAACCCTTGGTGTTTTGTTTGAAATGGGCAGCGCAATTTTGCTAAACGAGATAATTTCTAAGTTTTTTAAAAAGTTTACGCAGTCACTTATGTTTTTGCCCTACTTTATAAGCTGGGTTGTGGCAGGAGCAATAATGTACAACATTTTTAACTATGAAAAAGGCGTATTTAACCATGTTATTACGGCTTTGGGAGGTAAAGCATTTGACTTATACAACACCCCCTCCGCATGGATCATAGTAATAATCTTTTTAAAGATCTGGAAACAGACAGGATATGGTTCGGTTGTATATCTTGCGGCCATTACAGGTTTAGATCAGGAAATGTTTGAGGCTGCATCAATAGATGGCGCAAGCGCTTGGCAAAAGATCAGGTATCTTACGATTCCTTCTTTAATGCCCACTATGATGATATTGGTTCTTTTGGGAATAGGAAACATCTTTAGAGGAGATTTCGGTCTTTTCTATCAGACTGTAAGGTCCAGCGCTTTGCTCCAGCCCACGACTGATGTTATCGACACTTATGTGTTCAGACTTCTTATTGATAACGGTGACATCGGAGTATCGGCGGCGGCAAGCTTGTATCAGTCAGTGCTTTGCTTTGTCACGATTATGATATCGAATGCATTGGTTAAAAAAGCCAATCCTGATTATGCACTGTATTGATGGGAGGAAGAAATGACTGATCAAGTAGTCTTAAACACACATAAAAGATTAAGCAAAGACGAGCTTTCGGTTAATATACTGGGCATTGTTTTAATAGGTATTTTTGCTTTGATTTGCGTAATTCCCTTTTACCTTATCATAATAGCTTCTTTTACCTCTGAGACATCTCTTATAAGAAACGGCTATCCACTTTTACCGTCTTTTGCAAATTTTAGCCTGGATAGCTACAAATTAAGCCTAAAGAACCCGGTTGCCATACTTAAAGCTTACGGAACCACAATAGGAGTTACAGCGGTAGGAACATTTCTTTCTGTTTTTCTTGCCACAATGACAGGATATGTTCTTTCAAGAAAAGATTTCCCATGGAGAAATAAGTTTGCGTTCTTTTATTTCTTCACAACCCTTTTTAACGGAGGACTCGTTCCCTGGTATTTGCTTTGCGTTAGATACCTAAATTTTAAAAACAACATTGTGGGACTTATTTTGCCCTTAATGTTTTCGGTTTGGAACATGATAATTGCAAAGTCGTTTATGTCGGGACTTCCCATGGAAATAACGGAGTCTGCAAAGATAGACGGAGCAAATGATTTAGTGATATTTGCAAGGCTTATCATTCCCCTTTCAAAGCCTTTAATTGCCACACTTTCGCTCTTTGCGGCACTGGCTTATTGGAATGACTGGTATAACTGTATGCTCTACATTACCGATGAAAACATGTTTACTCTTCAATACTATTTGCAAAGAATACTCGGAAGTGCGGAAGCTATGAGAATAGTTGCCGAAAAGTCCGGAATAGCGCTTCCCTCGATTCCTATTGAAAGTATGAAGATGTCTATGACGGTAATAGCTACAGGTCCCATCGTATTGCTTTACCCTTTTGTACAAAGATACTTTGTAAAGGGTTTAACTATAGGAGCAGTAAAAGGATAAAGGAGGTTAATATGAAAAAGAAGGTATTATCAATCATTATGGCTGTCGTTATGACAGCAGGGGTACTTGCAGGCTGTGGCAGTGCTTCACAAACAGGAAGCACAGAAACTAAAACACAGACTGCAAATCAGACGACGGAAACTACGGCGTCAAGTGAAGTGACAGAACTTCCGGCAGATTTACCGGAAGCAATCGGAAAAGGTGTTGTTAAGGCAACTCCCGAAATGTATTCAGGAATCGACTTAAGCAAACCCTATACGGTTCAGGTGTATTTAATCGGTGACACACCAAATGACTGGGATAACGTATTAGGGCTCATCAATGATTATCTTAAGCCTTTCAACACAGACCTTAAGGTGACATTCTTAAGCTGGAGCGATTACTCCACAATGTATTCTTTGGTGCTTCAGGGCGGAGATGCGGATCTTATTTTCACAGCTCCCTGGTGCTATATGTACACAGAAGCCGCAAAGGGTTCTTTCTACACAATAGACTCTGACTTTATTGCAAAGTGCATGCCTCTTACAAACAAATATCAGGCAAAGGAAAGCTGGGATGAGACTACACTCGCAGGAAAGACCATAGCAGTTCCTTCAAACACTGCACAGCCTATGGGAAAAATCGTTGCAGTAAGACAGGATATTGCCGACAAGCTTGGTTTTTCAACGCTTTCAAGCTGGGATGATTACAAGAAATTCGCACTTTCTGTAGCGGAAAAAGAAACCCCTCAGTCAGGTATTTATGCTCTTGCCGCTGCAGGAGACAACAACGAACTTTGGGACGTTTACAGAGAACAGTACGATACTTTCCTTGCGCTTGATTCAGATTTCTTTGACATGATTTATGAGTACAAAGAAGGTTCACTTCCCACAAAGGACGATATTAAGCTTGCATACGAATACGAACCTTTCCGTCAGTACGCAAAAGATATGAAGGAAATGGCTGACGCAGGCTGCTGGAGCAGATCGGCTCTTACAAATACAGTAACCGATGACGATGCATTCGGAGCTTTGCAGGGCGCATCAATTGCATGGAATGCTTCCGTATTTACATATATAAGACAGGCTGAACAGACTGAAGGCGTTAAAGGCGCTGCATACGATATTACAAAGCCCCATCTTGTAGGTTGCGAAGCTTATTCAAACAACGATATGGCTATTACCGCAAGCTCAAAGAATCCTGAAAGAGCAGCTATGGTTTTGGATATCATGAAGATGGATACATACGTTAACCGCTTAATCTTACTTGGTGAAGAAGGAAAGCACTACACAATCAACGAAAACAATGAGTACACAAAGGTTGACGGAGCAACAGAAAACTATCCCCCTATGACAGTTTCCGCATCATGGGCTATTAAGAACGGTGAATTGTCAGAGGCAGGCGGAGATCCAAGAGAAAAAGAAGTTTCCGACAGCTGGGCAGAAAGAGTTGTAAGCAATCCTACAATCACATTTGTATTTGATGATGCAAATGTTTCAAACGAAAAAGCAGCAGTTAACACTGTTTTAAATTCATATGTTCCTATGCTTGAACTTGGTCTTGTTGAAGATGTAGATGCTACACTTGATAAGATGATTAAGGAATGCTACGATTCAGGACTTCAGAAAGTGCTTGATGAGTTCTACTCTCAGTACGATGCGTGGTATAAAACAAGATAATTTTTTTCAAGGGGAGCAGCTAAACCTGCTCCCCATATTTATAAACTTTATCAGGAGATAAAAAATGATTTTAAAAGATACCGTTTTAATAAATGATAATTGGAAATTTATTTTAGAAGATTGTAGCGATAATATTTTTGCTAAAACTGAATACGATGATTCTTCATGGGAAGTGCATACACTGCCGCATGACTGGGATACATTTTTTGCACCTGATAAAGACAATTTAAGCGGTGCCGGCGGAGGCTACGCAAAAGCCGGAACAGGCTGGTACAGAAAAGTGGTTTCTTTTGACAAAGATGAACTTAATGGCTTCAGATATGAACTTATCTTTGAAGGAATCTATATGGAAAGCACTGTTTTTGTAAACGGAAAGAAAGCCGGTGGCAAAAACTACGGTTATTCCACATTTTCAGTTGATATTACAGATAAGCTTGAAACGGGAGAAAATATTATTTCCGTAAGAGTAAATAACAGCAAACAGCCAAACAGCAGATGGTATACAGGTTCGGGAATTTACAGAGACGTTTATTTAAGAAAAACCAAAGACCTTTGCATAGACTTGTTTGGAGTAAAGTCGGATACAAACACGATTGCTGACGACTTAAGCTTTGCGACTGTTGATTTAAAGACTAAATTAGAAAATTATTCTGATAAAGACAAAGACATAGTTATCAGATGGACTATAAAAGATAAAGAAGAAAAAGAAATTGCCACAACGGGAGCATCATTATGGGTAAAGGCTAATGACAGTGCCGAAGCCGCAAGCATGATGTATGTAAAGAACCCTGAATTGTGGTCTACTAAGAATCCCTATCTATACAGCCTTGAAACTAAAGTGTTTGAGGGCGAAATATTGGTAGATTCACGAGTTGAAAGAATAGGAATAAGAAGTGCCGAGTTTACAAGGGATAAAGGCTTTTTATTAAACGGAGAGAGGATAAAGATAAAAGGAGTGTGCCTTCACCACGACAGCGGACTATTTGGCGCAGCTTTCCATAAAGAGGTATGGAGAGAAAGACTTGAAACCCTTAAAGAAATGGGAGTAAACGGCATAAGGTGCTCCCATAATCCTCCGGCTCCCGCTTTTTTGGATCTTTGCGATGAGATGGGCTTTATCGTAATGGATGAAATATTTGATGAGTGGACACTTGGAAAAAACAAGAATGAAAACTATTATTCCGACAAACCCTCCTATGGCTTTAGTCAGTTCTTTTCAAGTGATGCGGAGAATGAGATAAGAACAATGCTAAGGCGTGATTACAATCACCCAAGCATTGTTTTGTGGAGTATCGGAAATGAGATTCCCGAACAAGGATATGCAAGCGGAGGAAAAATTGCAAAAGCGCTTACAAACATTGTTCACGAAGAAGACCCTAAAAGGCTTTCAACAAGTGCCTGCGACAATATAGCTTCTCTCCCGGGGCTTTCAACTAAGGACGAGTTTCTTGATTCAATAGACGTTGTGGGATACAACTACGTGGGAAGATGGCGAGAGAGAGCGGAAAGGTTTTATGAGGATGATAAGATTGCTCATCCCGACAGATTATTTATCGGAACCGAAAACCCTGCCGTAAGCGGTGACAGAGGAGATTACAGCTTAGATAAAGAAAACAATTTCAATTACATTACCGCTTCTCTTACCCATGAAGCTCTTTGGCGATTTACAAAAAGCAGAGATTATGTGGCGGGAGACTACATTTGGACGGGATTTGATTACTTGGGAGAAGCTTTCTGGCCAAGAAGAGGAGCTAACTTTGGACCTATTGATACTGCCGGATTTAAAAAGGATGCGTTTTATTACTTTAAATCCATTTGGAATAAGGATGATGTGACATTGCATTTGCTTCCTCATTGGAATTTTGAAGGAGAGGAAGGCGCTTTTAAGCAGGTACTTTGCTACACAAACTGTGAGAGAGTTAAGCTTTATTTAAACGGAGAATTTATATCCGAAAAGTCAAGTGCCCCGTGTCCCAGGTTTGGAGCCACAAAGAGCTGGGATGATGAAACGAGAAGGCATCAGCCAACGACAGGAGACCTTCATTTATCATGGGATGTGCCCTTCAAAGAAGGCGAACTTAGAGCCGAAGGCTATATCGGAGATAAGCTTGTAAAAGAATGCGTAGTAAAGACTACAGGGAAAACTGCGAAGCTTGAAGCCAGCGTTAAAAATGTGGGTGAGTTTTCTTTTGTTGAATTAAGTGCTATTGATAAAGACGGCGCTTTAGTTCCGAATGCAAATCCTGTAATCTTTACAGAGTATGACGATACTCTTGAATTTATCGGAATGGATGCAGGCAATATGCTTGATTTAACAGGATACAAAGAAGAAAAAAGAGCAATGCTTGCGGGAAAACTTTTGGCTGTCTTTAAGAAAAAAGAAAATGCAAAGAAATCAACGGTTTTATTTAAATCAGAGGGAATAAGTGACTTAAAAGTTGATATAATATAAGTAAAGCATTTGCTAAAAAACAAAAAAGGAAAAGCCATGAGTAAACTATTAAACGGAGAAGCTATAACCTTAGGAACATGCTATTATCCCGAACACTGGGATGAATCTTTATGGAGAGAAGACCTTGAAAGAATGTTTTCTGTAGGCATAAAGACTGTGAGAATAGCAGAGTTTGCATGGAGCAAGGTGGAAGAAAAAGAAGGGCAGTTTAACTTTGATTTCTTTGATAAATTCCTTGATTTAACAGATGAACTTGGAATGCAGGTAATTATGGGAACGCCTACGGCAACGCCTCCCGCATGGCTTACGGAAAAATATCCGGATGTGTTAAATGCTAAGAAAGACGGAACACTTTTTAGGCACGGACTAAGAAGGCACTACAATTATAATTCCGAAAATTACAAAAGGCTTTCAAAAATAATAGTTGAAAAATTTGCAGAGCATTACGGAAAAAGAAAAAGCGTAATAGGCTGGCAAATTGACAATGAAATAAACTGTGAAATCGCAGAGTTTTATTCTGAAAGCGATGACAAAGCATTTAACTTATTTTTGCAAAATAAGTATAAAACTCTTGATGCATTAAATGATGCCTGGGGAGCAGTTTTTTGGAATCAGACTTACACAGAGTGGAGCGAAGTTCACATTCCAAGAACCACAGTACATGAAAACGTAAATCCCCATCAGACCCTTGATTATTACAGATTTATTTCAGACAGTGCCTGCAATTTTGTAAAAATGCAGGCGGATATAATCCGAAAGTACAAAAAGGAAGATGACTTCATCACCACAAACGGTCTCTTTGGCCATGTGGATTATCAGAGGATGAGAGATGAAAGCTTAGACTTTATAACTTACGACTCTTATCCAAACTTTGCATATACATTTGAGGGCTTTGACCCTAACGAATCATCTTTAAGAGACAGAAAATGGAGCATGAATCTTTCCGAAACCAGGGCAATATCTCCTGTTTTTGGAATCATGGAACAACAATCCGGCGCCAACGGCTGGAATTCAAGAATGGCAGCCCCTACTCCAAGGCCCGGACAGATTACATTATGGACTATGCAATCGATTGCCCACGGGGCAGACTTTATAAGCTACTTTAGATGGAGAACAGCCACCTTCGGAACCGAAATGTACTGGCACGGAATCCTGGACTATTCAGGAAGAGACAACAGAAGACTTAAGGAAATAGGGGACATTGATAGTAAGGTAAAAAAACTATCGCCCGTTTCCAATGGCAGGTATGTTGCCAAAGTAGCGGTTTTAAAAGACTACGATAATATATTTGATTCAGAGTATGACGTATGGCATAGAAGCGTTGAAGTTGAGAGCCAAAAGGCAATCTTTGCCGCGTCTCAAAAGACACATACGCCCATTGATTATCTTTATTTAACCGACTATTTAGGCCAAAGCGATTCATTACTTGAAAGATTGTCTAAATACGATCTTTTAATCTATCCTCATATGACTATAGTTAACGAAAGTTTTTTGCCTGCACTTAGAAAGTATGTTGAAAACGGCGGAAAGCTTTTGTTTGCGTGCCGAAGCGGTTATAAAGACGTTACGGGAAAGTGCACCATGGAAAAGCTTCCCGGGAAACTTAAAGCCCTTACGGGATGCGATATTCCTGAGTATTCATATATAGCCCCCGATATGACTGATGTCCACGTTAAGTGGGGCGATGATGTATTTACCGCTAGCGTATTTGTGGACCAGCTTACTTTAGATGGAGATATAAAAGAAAACGCCGACTCTAAAATTCTTGCTACCTTCGAAGATGACTATTACAAAGGCTATGGAGCCCTTACTTTAAATAAAATCGGAAAGGGCGAAGTGTACTATTACGGAAGCGCCTTTAATGAAGAGTCAGTCAAAGTTTTCTTTGATAAGTTAGGCGTAAGCATTCCCTTCGGAAAATACCTTGACCTTCCCAAAGAAATCGAGCTTGCGGTAAGAGAGAATTCTAAGGGTACATTTGCCTTTATCTTAAATTACGAAAAGGAAGAAAAGACATTCAAGGTTAAAGAAAAAGCATATGATTTAATTAGCGAAGAAACCGTTGCCGGAGATATAATCCTCCCCGGCTATGGTGTAATTGTATTGAAACTATAGTGGCCCTAAGGGACGGGGTTAGCGGTCCATTTAAAAATTTATAGCGGGGGAATTTTATGAATATTTGTTTACTCAATGATTCGTTTCCGCCGATAATTGACGGAGTTGCAAATGTAGTTTTAAATTACGGGCGTGCCCTTACGCAAAATCACGGAGCAAATGTGATTGTGGCAACGCCTAAATATCCCGATGCGGATTATTCGGGATATCCTTATGAGGTTGTGCCCTACCGAAGCATCGATACTTCGAAAATTGTGGCAGGCTACAGAGCCGGGCAGCCTTTGTCTATGCATGAAGTGGACAGAATATCCGAGTTTGGGCCTGACATTATTCACACCCATTGCCCGGCAGCGTCTACATTAATGGCAAGAATTCTGCACCATTCTACAGGTGCGCCTGTTGTTTTCACCTATCACACAAAATTTGATATAGACATAGCAAGAGCGGTGGGAGACGGCTTTTTGAAAAAAGAAACCATTAAGACTATGGTAAACAACATTTCCGCCTGCGATGAAGTCTGGACCGTATCAAAAGGCGCCGGAGAAAACCTAAAAAGCTTAGGTTTTGAAGGCGATTACAGAGTGATGCCAAACGGAGTAGACTTTTCCAGAGGAAAAGCTAACGAATCGGCCGTTAGGGAAGCTGTAAAAGATTACGATCTTCCTAAAGACGTTCCTGTATTTTTGTTTGTGGGGCGCCTTGTTAAGTATAAAGGCTTGCCTCTTATTCTTGATGCATTAAAAATAATAAAAGAAAAAGGCATGGACTTTAGAATGCTAATGGTGGGTTCGGGTCCCGATGAAAGTGAGTTAAAAGAAACAACAAACAAATTGCTTTTATCCGACAAGGTCATATTCACAGGCCCGATAAGAGACAGAGAAGTCTTAAGAGCCATAAACACAAGGGCAGACCTGTTTCTTTTTCCGTCAACATACGATACAAACGGAATTGTGGTAAGAGAGGCGGCGGCATGCGGACTTGCGTCCGTGCTTATTAAAGGTTCTTGCGCTGCTGAAGGAATCACCCATTTAAGAAACGGATATTTAATCGATGAGACGCCTGAGTCTATGGCGGGGCTTTTGCTTGAAATCTGTAAGGATATGGAAAAGGTTTCTTGGGTTGGCGAAAATGCAATGAATGAAATCTATATTTCCTGGGATGATGCGGTGAAACTGGCCTTTGAAAGATACGGGGAAATAAGAGAGCTTGCGGCGGAAGGAAAATTTGTAAAGAAAACAGAGCCTTCAGACATTTTGCTTGCTGCGGCAGCAGATACCGCCGAAGCATTTAAAAGAATCGGCGATGCTTCAAAAAATATCATAACGCATATACACCACGACATCGAAGTGGCGAAAGATTACGTGGAAGGACAGTTATGGCAATGAGTGAGAAAAAAGAAAGCAGAGATTGGTACAAAGAAGCTGTATTTTATCAAATCTGGGTCAGAAGCTTTTGCGACGGAAACGGGGACGGAATCGGTGACCTTTACGGAGTTTACGATAAGCTTGAATACGTAAAAAGCTTAGGAGTAGACGCCATTTGGTTTAACCCCTTGTATCCATCTCCCAATGCCGACTACGGATACGATATTTCCGATTATTGTGACATCCATCCCGATTACGGCGATTTGGATCAGTTTAAAAAAGTGCTTAATAAGGCTCACGAGCTTGGCATGAAGGTAATCATGGACCTTGTTATAAATCACACTTCGGATGAGCATAAGTGGTTTAAAGAAAGCAGAAAAGGCGGAGATGATAATCCTTATAAGGATTATTACATTTGGAGAGATGAGCCAAACAACTGGGATTCTTTCTTTGAAGGTAAAGCCTGGGAGTTTGATTCATTAAGAGGGCAATATTACCTTCATTTATTTGCAAAGAAACAGCCTGATTTAAACATGGATAATCCAAAGGTCAGAGAAGAGGTTAAAAACATCCTTAGATTCTGGCTTTCTATGGGAGTTGACGGATTCAGAGAAGATGTCATTAACTTTATTTCCAAAAAAGAAGGGCTTCCAAACGGAATCGGTTTCTTGCCTGTTATCGGTAGCATCCATAACTTTAAAGACGGCCCACACATTCATGAATATTTGGCAGAATTTAGAAAAGTCTGTGATGAGTACGGCGCGGTTCAGATAGGCGAGGGCCCCATGACCACGGTAAATACCGCCCTTAAATACTTAAGCGGAGATACAAAGTCCATGGACATGATGTTTTCTTTTGACCACATGACCGCAGACTGCTTATTTACAGAGTATCTTCACAGGCCCTTTAAATTAATAAGGTTAAAGAACGCCTTATCAAAATGGCAATATAAGCTTGCGGGCAAGGCTTGGAATTCTTTATACCTTGAAAATCACGACCATCCAAGAATCATAAGCCGATACGGAAGCGAAAAGTATCATAGAGAAAGCGGCACGGCTCTTGCCACTGCCTATATGTTTTTAAAGGGAACTCCCTTTATTTATCAAGGCCAGGAAATCGGCATGACTAACATTAAGCTTTCTTCCATCGACCAATACGTGGATGTGTCATCAAAGAACAATTACCACAAATATCACTTAAAGGATTCGATTGAAGACAGGCTTCACAGAATTCACGTATCAAGCAGGGATTCGGCAAGGACACCTGTGCAGTGGGATGATTCTGAAAACGCCGGCTTTTCGAGGGTTAAGCCTTGGTTTTTTGTAAATCCAAATTACAAAGAAATAAATGTAAAGAACCAGGAATCTGATAAAGAAAGCATTTTAAACTATTACAGAGAGTGCATTAGATTAAGAAAGAACAATCCTGTTTTATTATACGGAAAGTATAAAGAATACGAGCACGGAAACGCATTTGTGTATATGTATGAAAGAAGAAGGGGAAACATTTCTTATTTCATCATTTGCTCCTTTGCCCCGGAAAAGATTCTTTTTATGCTTCCTAAGGGCTTTGCAAATCATACCGCAAAGATAATGCTTTCAAATTATCCAAAGAAACGGGTGCCGGGAGAAATTAGAATCTTACCTGAGATGGGCCTTAAGCTATCCCCTTATGAAGCCCTTGTTATAAAAATGAAGCGAACCAAATGAACCTAGGGGACGGGGTTAGTGGTTCATTAAAAAACGATGGTCATAAAAAGTGACCATCGTTTGACTTTATTCAATGTTTTTTTACAGTTTTTGCTATGCTCTTTATGCTTCTAAGGTATTCTTCTTCCACAGGTGAAAGAGTAATCTTTTGATATTTTCGATATTCATCCGTGGCCTTTTCGATTGCTTTAGCGTGACTTACTTTACCTGGCCCATCAAGCAATTTTCTATTTCCGGATGAAAGAACCGAATCAAGTTGCTCAACATAGTCACTCATATACATGGGTTTATGTTCAATAGCATTAATTTCAGCTAAATCAAAATAACCGGAAACAAGATTATTAAGAATTCTTAGTTCATCTGCCGTAAGATAGTTCTTAGCTACACTTATATCTTTAAGCGACGGCAATTCCCCTGTGAATGAAGTTAGACCCATAAAAGGTTTCTCTGCATCTGCTCTTTCATAAATAACCTCTGCCGCAGTGTGACCATGGGCGGCATAATGAAGTTTATTTTGGACAATTTTAAAGAATTGGATTGACTCATCGCTCTTAGGATTGTAATCTACACTGGTTGCATACAAATCCAGTACCTGTCTGTAAAGAACTTTTTCAGACGAGCGTATATCTCTAATTCTATCTAATAGTTCTTTCCAGTAATTTCCTCCGCCATTACCCTTTAGACGTTCATCATCCATAGCGAAACCTTTGATGATATATTCCCTCAAGACAGAATTAGCCCATATACGAAATTGCGTACCTCGCTGTGATTTAACCCTATATCCCACAGAAATGATTACATCGAGGTTGAAATAATCGACATAATATGTTTTTCCATCGGTGGCAGTTGTTGCAAAATTTGCAACAACTGAATCTCTAATCAATTCACCTTCTTCAAAGACGTTTTTTATATGCCTTGAGATGGTCGACTTATCTCTTTGGAACAGTTCTGCCATTTGATCTAAAGACAACCACACCGTCTCGTTTTTAAGGTTAACTTCGAATTTGCTCAATCCATCTTCGGTTTGATATATAATAACTTCGCCTCTATTATTCATTAGCTATTATTATTCCTCCACATATCTTTTCAAAAAACTATCAACATCTTTCTATTGTCCATCACTTGAGCAAATTCTCCATCATGGAATCTACATCAGAGTAAGATTGATGCTTTGACGGATTTATCTTCATGTCTTCAACTTCTTTGATAGCCTTGAGAGTGATAGTATTAGGAACATCACACCTTAGGGCAAATGGAATCTTTGACGCTTGGACTGCTTGTCCTTTTAATTGCTCATCGATACGTAAAGTAGCATTAACAGTTTCCATAGGCCACCTCCTTTTTTATTCACCTAAAACGGAATCTTAAACCACAGCGGCATGGTTAAAACTACTACTATAATAGAGAACACCAATGTAATAATCGGAATAACAATAAATTGACCGATTCCCGATGTATTAAAAGAAATAACATTTAGCTTTCTTAGTAATTCTGTAACCCAAAAGACCAATTGCCCGAAGGTTAAGGTTCCGATGAAACTGTAGCCAATGCTTTGTAATAAGCCGTGAACTATACTCCTCATGATATGTTTTGCGGCATATGAGTTTCCTTTGGCAAAATCCATGGTTTCCTTAAAACTCAACAATAAAACGAGAATAAAAAACAGGGCAAATACGATTATTGAATTTATAATCCAGCGATTTAATAAGTTGCTTTTCATATGTTTACCACCTTTATTTCTTAGATAAACATTATACTATAATCATGGTGTGGATGCATATTGCAATTCCATTTAAGAATCAGTTAAGAATTGAACAAGAGTTAGATTAAGACTTCCGTAAGTTGTTTTGGTATATTTTATACCGACAACAGACGGAAGTCTTTTAATTATCACACTATAAGGGGACAGAGATATGTTTAATTTAAAAAACAAAAAGAAAGTAATTATTGCGGCAGGCGTAATCGTTGCCGCGGCAGCAGTAGGAGGCACATGGCTTAGTGCAAATGCAGCCACACAGGTTAGCTCCTACACTGTTGAAAGAGGAGTCGTAGACAGAATTTTGGAAGTAAACGGTAATGTGGAAACACAGGAGAAAGAAACCTACTACTCAAAGGTTAATGCAAAAATCGGTTCTGTTAACGTAAAGGAAGGCGACTTTGTAAAGAAGGGCGACGTACTGGTTTCTTTTGACCAAGACGAAATCGATTACATGTTAAAGCTTGAAGAGCTTAAGGCTGAGGCTGAGAGAGGCGCATACAATAATGCAATGCAGCAAAACAGCAAGATTTCAAGCCTTAACAATGAAGCAAACGTTAATCTTGCCATATTAAATCAGCAGATTGCGGACTATCAGGCAGCCTATGACAGATTGTCTACATACCTTGTGGATAAAAGAGTTGATTTATCTTACGAAGGCGAAAATCTTCAGGATAAGCTTGCAAAAGCAACTCCCGGCACAAGCGAATATGAAAACCTTGAAAAGGCGGTAAGGGAAAATGCCTATAATCAGCAGTTTTCGGGAGACATTATCGAGACTCAGAAAGAGTTAAACAAGCTTGCAACACATCTTGCATATTGCAAAGAATATAAAGCGGAAATGACAAGCCAGAAAGCTGCCACTCAGACAGCGGTTCTTACAAGCGGTCAGAAAGAAAACTTAGAGGCTACTAAAGAAACAAGCGAACTTGTATGCGCTCATAACGTTGCAAATTTAGAAACCGCCAAGAAGGGCATTGTGGCAGAATTTGACGGAATCGTCACAACAGTGTCCGCAACTGAAGGAAGTAATGTAGCGGAAGGCACGGATCTTGTGACGCTTGATTCAACCGAGAATATAATACTTAAACTTAGTGTGAATAAGTATGATATAGTTAATGTTGAAGAAGGTCAGAAGGCGACTGTCAGAATAAAGAATAAAGATTACACGGGAACAGTATCAAGAATTGCCAGAATGACTGATAAAGGCGCTGTGGGTGTAGGCGTTGAAGTGACCTTGGATGAGCCCGATGATGAGATCATTTTAGGCCTTGAAGCAAAGGTAAAGATTACATCCGCTTCCAAAGAAAATGTACTTAGAATCCCTCTTGATGCAATAATGGGAGATGACTCGGAAGAATATGTTTACGTTTACAACAATAAAAAGGCAGTTAAGAAAAACATCGAAATCGGCGTTAAGAATGATGACTACGCTGAAGTAATATCCGGCCTTTCAGAAGGCGATATTGTGGTATGGAACGACGCAATCGAGCTTACGGACGGCTGCGACGTTAAAGTAAATCAGTAACCTAAGAGGTGAAAAATGAGCGAAAAACAGGCTATCCTTACAGTTAAGGATTTATCAAAAACATTTTCAAACGAATCGGTTCAGCAGCACGTACTTAAAAATCTGAACCTTTCAATATACAAAGGGGATTTCACCGTAATAATGGGTAACTCAGGTTCCGGTAAGAGCACACTCTTGTATGCACTTTCCGGAATGGACCGCCCAAGTATGGGAACAATCACCTATTTTACAGGGAAAGACGGCAATGTAAAAGAAACCGAAATCTCAGGATTTAACAACGATAAGCTTGCCTTATTCAGAAGAGACCATGTGGGATTTGTGTTTCAGCAAAACTACTTAAATGACAGCATGAGCGCCCTTGATAACATCATGGTGTGCGGGCTTTTAAAGAATAAAAACAGAAAAGCTCTTTCGGAAAAGGCAAAGGAGCTTTTAAAGAAAGTAGAGATTACGGAAAAAGACTTTAATAAGTTTCCCACTCAGATGTCGGGGGGCCAACAGCAAAGAGTGGCTGTTGTAAGAGGCGTTATAAACAGCCCCGAAGTGCTTTATGCCGACGAACCTACAGGTGCACTTAACTCACAAAACACTCAAAACGTATTGGACATTTTATCTGACTTAAATGACGAAGGTCAGAGCATTGTAATGGTAACTCACACAATAAAAGCGGCAGAGAGAGGAAACCGTATCATATATTTGGCAGACGGAGTGATTTCCGATGAAATTAACTTAGGACCTTACGTTGGAGATTACAAAGATGAGAGTAATCCCAATTTGGAAGAAGCAAAGAAGCGTCATGCCAAGTTAAAGGCCTTCCTTCAGGATATGGGGTGGTAGTATGTACAGATTCTTTTTTATCGCAAAAAACAACATGAAGAAACAAAAAAGCGATATGAAGACTTTCTTTGTGATGATTTTGCTATCAGCCATGCTTATCTTTATAAGTATGTCCTTTATTTCGGGGATTCCCAATGTAATTGACTCCGTCCATGAAAAAACAAACGGACCGGAAGTTCTTTACATGCTTTATTCGGGAGAAGAAGCCGAAGCGAAGATGACAGAGCTTTTAAAAGGAAGTAATTATATAAGCGAAATCGAAACAACGGATTCTTTGGGCTTATCCGTAAAATACGGACACACAAAGGATAAGCAGTTAACGGAAAGCACGTTTCAGTTTGTTTCTTACGATCAGGATATTAAGGTTGAAAAGCCAAGCTTAGATACAAAGGGACTTCGGGGAAAAGACATTGTGCTCCCGGTAAGCATGAGCACAAGCTATAAAATCGGAGAAACAATCAGAATCAAGATTAACGATAATGTATACGACTTAAAGGTTGCAGGCTACAACGAAGATTCGATTTATTGTTCACCCCTTAACTTAGGAATAACCCTTTGCTACGTTTCTGATTCTGTTTATAACGATATAGATTTTGAAAACAATTCATCGGGATATGCTACGGTTAAAGTGTTTAAGGCAAAGCTTACCAAAGAAGCCATCAGGCGTAACTATGAAATACAGGGAATTATGGATTCAATAACCTCTGAATACAACACCTGGCTTGATACCTACAGAATCGATCATCCCGGTGCTACGGGTGGCATCATGGTTGACGTGCCATACGATATGTTACGTGGAAGCGCCATGATTTTACCCTATATGTTTCTTGGTATTATCTGTGCCTTTGCTGTAATCATGTTTATTATAGCGATGGTGGTTATTCATTTCAGTGTTAAAAACTTTATCATCACCAACATGAAAAACACTGCAATCATGGAAGCGGCGGGATATACGGTAAACGAACTAATTGCCATATTGGTGGTGCAGCTTGTTTCCGTAGCCTTGGTTGCAAGTGCCGTAGGCGTATTGATAGGAGCTTTGCTTATCGGAAGGCTTGGAGTCATCATTGTTATAACCATGGGACTTTCATGGAATCAGGCGGTAAGCATGGATTTGGCTTTGGGCGTAGCTTTGGGACTTTGCTTAATTGTTACCGGCCTTACATTTTTAATCGGTTCCGACTATTCAAAGACTACGGTTTTGGAAGCCTTAAGGGGTGGAGTTAATGCTCATAACTTTAAAAAGAATTTCTTCCCTTTTGAAAAGAGTGCTTTCCCTGTAGCCATAACTCTTTCGTTGAAAGAAACCTTCGGAAGATTTAAAAGTAATATCGGTGTCATTTTCATTATGATGGTGCTTATGGCTTCTACAATCCTAAGCCTTGGCTCTGCGGATACTTTTTCAAGTAATGATGCCTTAATGAAGATGGTGGGATTTGACTATGCGGACATTTCGGTTTACTGCGATGAGGCAATGGCTCAGTATGTAAGCGCAATGCCGATGGTTAAAAGGCTTTACGGCGAAACAAACGCTTCATTTTTATACACATCAAAGAAAGTAAATAAAGAAAGAAACTTTAACACCAGAGGATTTTCGGATATTACACAAAACCAAAACCTTTCTCCTATTGAAGGAAGAGTGCCTATACACGATAACGAAGTAATGCTTGCCACAAATGCGGCAAAAATGCTTAAGGTTTCTGTGGGAGATGTGGTTAGTGCTAAGAACGGAAACAGCGAAGAAACCTATCTTGTAACCGGTTTGTGTCAGGTAATGAACAACATGGGCCAAATGGGATACATGTCCCTTGAAGGCTTTGAAAAGATTTCAGGTCATCAAAATATGCTTTCCTACATGGTATTTTTAAAGGACGGATATACAATTGATGACTTTAAGGAAGTATTTTTAAAAGACTACCCGGATGTGGAAGTTACAGATTTTAAGCAGGCTGCGGAAGGCACAATAGGCGTAGTTAAGAGCGGGGTAAAGGCTGTGGCTGTTTTGATTGCGTTTCTTACAGCAATTATTGTGGCCTTTGTTGAATCCTTGATTATAAAGACTCAGATTACAAGAAGCTGGAGAGACTTAGGCGTAAGCAAAGCCTTGGGATATACTTCAAAGCAGTTAATAATCCAGACAATGCTTTCAAATATGCCCTCTGTCTTAATTGGATGCGTCCTTGGAATCATAGTTGCAGCCGGCTCTTCAGAGAAAGTTATGAGTATTCTTTTCTCCGTATTTGGATTTAAGAAGTCGATTTTCTATGTAAACTTTAGTTCATATATTTTGGCAACCCTTTTGATTTTGGGAATTGCACTTTTGACTGCAGGCCTTATCGGAAAACGAATTAAGACCTTAGAGCCTGTAAAGATGATTACCGAAGAATAAGCCCTGTGTTATACTTACTACGTAAGTTAAATAAGTGAGGTGCTAAATGCATTACAACTGTTTGATAGTTGATGACGAAGTCGATCTTTCAAAGATGACTGCAGAATATTTTAAAATGTTTGATATATCCACAGAGTATGTGGACTCGGCCGATGCCTGCGAAGCTTTTTTTAAGGCGGGAAACACCGCTGACCTCATACTTTTGGATATTAATTTAGGGGACGGATCGGGCTTTGACCTTTGCAAAAAGCTTAGGGAAGATACCCAGATTCCCATCCTTTTTATAAGTGCGCGTCAAAGCGACGACGATGTGCTTATTGCTCTTTCAATCGGCGGAGACGATTACGTTAAAAAGCCTTACAGTTTGTCGGTTTTGCTTGCAAAAGTTAAAGTTACGTTAAAGAGGCTTTCTATGGCAAGCGCTGATTCGGCGAAAGCCCCCGGAAATAAAGATACGGAAAAAGAAACCGAAAAGTTTTCTTTGGACCAATCAACCTTGTCTGTCATGTTAAACGGAAAGAAAATACCCTTAAAGGCCAAGGAATATACACTTCTTGAGTGCCTTTACAGACATAAAAACACCATTGTAAAAAAAGAAGTGCTGTTTGACGAAGTGTGGGGGGATGCATTTTTTAGTGATTCCACCTTAAACGTACACATTCGAAAGCTTCGGGAAAAGCTTGAAGAAGACCCCAATAATCCAAAGCTTATTAAGACCGTCTGGGGCACGGGCTATTATTTGGAGATTTAGGAGCGATTATGAAGCAGATAATAAGAGCGTTCATTTTATTTGTGCTCTACATGGGCCTTGTGCTTTATGGATTTGTGTATCTAAACAATCACCTAAACTATAAAGGAAGAGATGTAGTCTTCTATAACGACCTCCTCAGAAAAGCGGAGGCTGACTACTTAGATGGCGTAAAGAAAGAAACCATAGAGAGAAATTATGACTGTCGTATTGTCTTTTCCAAAGAATTGGTTGACGAAGAACTGACAGAACTTTATGCAAACACAGCCTTTGTTTTAGACTTTGCGCCGAATGGTGAATACCTTGGAAAAATCGCTTGGACTCCGGAGCTTGAAAACTTTGAGAGCATCAAAGACAAGTTCTTTGGAGCGGCAATTTATATGTGGACCCTTATATTTATAGGCGTAGCTTTGTTTGCCCATTACCTTTACAGCTCATTGATTAAACCAATCAATGAGCTTGTGGGCTTTTCAAAGAAGCTTGCAAAGGGCAATCTCGATGAACCTCTTCCCATTCATAAACACAATCTTTTTGGCACCTTCGTTGAAGCCTTTGACCTTATGAGAGAAGAGCTTAAGGCTTCAAAGCAGCGTGAAATGGAAGCTGAAATTGCAAGAAAAGAAATCATTGCCCAGTTAAGCCACGATATAAAGACGCCCCTTGCGGTAATAAAGGCTACCTGCGAAGTTTTGGACTTAAAGCTAAAGCGGCGAATGGGTGATTTTTCAGTAGATAGTAGCGAGAGAGAAGATCTTTGGGACGCTGTTGAAAAGGTAGAAGTAGTTTCAAAAAAGGCCGATACGGTTTCTTCTATCATGAGTAACGTGATGCATGCCACAATGGATGAGCTTGACCACATAGAGGTAAACGTTAAAGAAGAAAACTCTCAGGTTGTGGAAAAGCTTTTTGAAAATCTTGAAGACTACGGAAAGGTGATAATTGAAAATCACATTCCATCCTGCCTAATCTATCTTGATAAATTAAGGATGGAGCAGGTCATTGATAACGTGGTGGGAAACTCTTATAAATATGCGGGCACTGACATAAAAATCAGTTTCTCGGAAACAGGCCCCATTAGCTTAGAAAACGGTAAAAAAGCCCGCTTTGTGCGTGTTGTAATAAAAGACTTTGGTCCCGGGGTATCGGAAGATGACCTTCCTTTAATCTGTGAAAAGTATTACAGAGGCAAAAACTCTTCCGAGCAAAACGGATACGGCCTTGGCCTATATCTTGTGCGCCTTTACATGACAAAGATGCTTGGCGGCATGGAAGTTTACAATGATAACGGATTTTCTGTGGAGTTATTGCTTAGAAAAGTGTAAAATAAAAAGAAAACGGAGGGCTAAGGAATGCAAAAAGTTGAAAAATTTTTAAAAGAAGCAGGCACATATTATCTTGCGACAGTTGACGGAGATCAGCCGAGAGTTCGCCCCTTTGGCACTATACATATTTTCGAAGGAAAGTTATACATCCAGACAGGAAAGATGAAGGATGTTTCTAAACAGATTCACAAAAATCCCAAGGTTGAAATCTGTGCTTTTAAGGATGGAGACTGGTTAAGATTATCAGGTGAACTTGTGGAAGATGAAAGAGTGGAAGCAAAGGCTTCAATGCTTGATGCTTATCCTAATCTTAAGCAAATGTATTCGGCAGATGATCCAAACACCGAAGTATTCTACTTTAAGAATGCTACAGCATCATTCAGTTCCTTTACACACGGTCCCGAAACCTATACATTCTAGATTATTAAAAGCCTGAAAGTAAGTTGCTTTCAGGCTTTTTTTATCGTCTTCTTTCTTTTCCCGTTTCTTTGTAGTAGCGGGCTTTGTCTGCGTACATCATTTGCTCGGCTTCGTTGACTACAGCGTGTATGTTGCTGCCGATTCCTACAGCGTATCCAAAAGAAGCTATCCTGTCATGATCCCTCAAAGCCTTTGAAAGAATGGTCATCATATCAATAAACGACTCTTCACGTTGATTCTTAACCACGCATACAAATTCATCACCGCTTATCCTGCAAACAGCCCCGTCTTTAATATTCTTTGTCAAAATATCGGCAACATCTTTAATCCTTTGATCTCCAGCCGCATGGCCTTCGTTGTCATTTACAGCTTTAAGTGAATTTACATCGCAAAAGACCACCCCGATTGAATCGGTTTCTTTTAACTCATTTATATAATTTTCATAGCCCCTTCTGTTTCTAAGCCCCGTCAAAACGTCTTTTACGGAAAGCTCGTTATAAATCCTTGCATTTATGTTTGCCTCATCCACTATCTTTGATTGAAGCATTACATAAACCACTTCAAAGGTAAGGGCGGTGGCGGAGTAAAAGTGCCTTATGGGTGTGTCTGAAAATGAGACTATCAAAATGGATGAACCCGGGAAAATAAAGAGCATTAGTAAGACAAGAATGCTTGATATTCCGTATAGCTTATAAACCTTGAGGACAGGAACAATCAAAAAGAGATAACAAAGGGCAGGTATAAGCATCATGACCTTATTCCAAGGGCCAAATACAAGAATACCCTCTTTTACAAAGAAGAACTTTCCTGTAAGGGTACCGATAATCACAAGCACAATCTGTATAAGACAAAATACCAGAATGTAAATAGGAAATCTGTAGTATTTTCTTTCACGTTTTTCTTTTAACAGCTGATAGGTGTAAAGACTGTAAAAGATGATTAAAACAGGAAGGAAAAAGTATCCAAGAAACGTTACTAAGGTTAGATAAGAAGCATATTCTTCTTTCCCTTCAAGTAAAAAAGATAAGGCTTCACAAATAAGCCCCAAAAGGCACAGCCAAAGACAGTATCTAAAAAAGCGGGTGTTTATGACTGCCAATTCGGATACGTGATATAGACCTACGATTATAACAATTAAGAATAGTGAAGTTATGGCATTGGCCGTGATCACTACGTTAAACATTTTTTCCCCTTTGAATCAAATTCAAATGATTCCCTACACTTTCATAATTATATAACAAAGGTTTTAAAGAATTATTAGATTTAAAGGATAATATGTCCTTTGAGCCAAGGGATAGTTTTTTGGCGACACAGTTGCGTTTAGGCTTTTATTGTGTGATAATTTTAATCGAGGAAAGGAGGTACATGCTTATGAACACTACCTCAATTGCATCCATCGGATGCCCTACCTCGATTAGCGCATAACCCATAATCGGTGAGCGCTTTATATATTAGGCCGAAGAGAAATCTTCGGCTCTTTTTTTATATCTTGACGGGAAAATGCTTAAGTGTTACTATCCATAGTTAGGTAATGCTAACTCATACGGTATATATTGCTCCGCTAAAAGGCGGAGCAATAAAATATCACACGGTTAGCAAATGCTAACTCAAAAAAGGAGAATGTACATGAAGAAGAGGAGTGTGCTGTCCTGGATTTTGGAATTTGCAGGACGCAAGAAAAGTTTCTTTGCGGGGAGTGTGGTGCTTGCCATGTTTGGCGTTGCGGCTTCATTTATCCCATATGTTATTATTGCTAAAATTGTGGAGCAGTTGCTTCTTGGAAACAAAGATTTTAGCTTTTACTTAAAAGAAGTTTTATTTATGGGATTGTTTTGGGTGATAAGAGCAACACTTCATTCATTTTCAACATCCCTTTCTCACGTGGCTACCTTTACGGTCCTTGGAGGAATAAGAACTCAGCTTTGCGAAAAGCTTTCAAAGATTCCCTTGGGCTCGGTGCTTGATGATAACAGCGGAAGCTACAAAAACATAATTGTTGAAAGAGTGGATTCGATGGAAACCACGTTGGCCCATATAGTGCCTGAGTTTACAGCAAACATCCTTCTTCCCATTGCAATGTTTATCTATATTATCTCAATCGATTGGAGAGTGGGCCTTGCAAACTTTGTGGGAGCAATCATAGGTCTTGTTTTCATGGTAATCATGTTTGCAAGAAGCCAGGGCGGATTTGCTTTATCGGTTGAAAAAACAAAGAAGCTAAACGATACGGCGGTTGAATACATTAACGGTATCGAAGTTATCAAGGCTTTCGGTAAAACAGGAAGCTCTTATGAAAAGTTTGTTACAGCCGCAAGAGAGGGCGCTGACGTATTTATAAATTGGATGAGAAGATGTATCTGGCCTCAGTCGGGCATGATGGCTTTCCTCCCCGCGACCTTCCTTGGAGTGCTTCCCGTAGGGCTTCTTTTAGTTAAAAACGGTTCTTTGGCCGCAGGTGACTTTATCACATGTATCATCCTTTCCGCAGGCCTTATTACACCTTTGGTGGTTGCCTTTACATACATGGACGACATTATGAAGGTTGGCTCTATTTTTGGAGAAGCTACGGAAATTCTTGAAAGAAAAGACATGGTTAGGCCAAAAGAAATCACAAAGGCTCCGGTTGGCTCTGACATCACTTTAAAGGATGTTCACTTTACCTACAAAGAAACCGAAGTGCTTCACGGCATAAATATGGAGATTAATCAGGGTGAAGTGGTGGCAATCGTTGGCCCTTCAGGATCTGGTAAAAGTACCGTTGCAAGACTTATCGATTCTCTTTGGGATGTAGATTCGGGAATGATTACCTTCGGAGGCATCAACATTCAGAATCTTCCCCTTGACTACTACATGAATCAAATAGCATATGTAGCGCAGGATAATTTCCTTTTTGATATGTCGGTTAAAGAAAACATAAGGCTTGGAAAGAAAGGCGCAACGGATGAAGATGTAATAAATGCGGCTAAAGCTACAGGATGCCATGAATTTATCCTAGGCCTTGAAAACGGCTATGACACCATAGTAGGCGGAGCCGGTGGCCACTTATCGGGCGGTGAACGCCAAAGAATCTGTATTGCAAGAGCGATGCTTAAGGATGCACCGGTTGTTATCCTTGATGAAGCTACAGCTTATACAGACCCTGAAAACGAGGCAATCGTTCAGGAAAGCGTAGCAAAGCTTATTAAGGGTCGCACCCTAATAGTCATTGCCCACAGATTATCAACCATAGTTGATGCAGACAAGATTTTTGTTATTAATGACGGAAACGTTGAAGCTTGCGGCACTCAGGAAGAGCTTCTTAAGTCATGCGAACTTTATAAAAAGATGTGGGAAGCCCACAGCATGGCAAAGGATGAAGATGAGGAAGCAAAAACAGTTTCTTTAAAGGAGGCCGCAAATGTTTAAGATGATAAAAAAGTTCTTTGATTTTTGCAGTGAAAAGAACAGAAACAAACTGTATAAATCAGTATTTTTAGGCGTACTTGAAGCAATGTTTACGGCCATAAAGATTCCTGCCGCTTTTGTGGCAATAAAGGCCGTATATGAAAAGAACGTAGATACAAAAGCAATCCTTACCGTTTTGGGACTTATGCTTCTTAGCACAATCGGAAAAATGACAATAAGCCGTTTTTCATCCATGCTTCAAACAGAAGCAGGATACGATACCTGTGCTTTAAAGAGAATAGAAATCGGTGAACACTTAAGATACCTTCCCATGGGATATTTTAACGACACAAGCTTAGGCCACATCACATCCGTTACCACAAACACAATGGAACAGGTGGGAGATATAGCAACAAGAGCCATAATGCTTGTACTTCAGGGAAGCCTTACCACGGTTATTGTGGCGCTTTTAATGTTTACTTTTGACGTAAGAATCGGGCTCATTTCCGTAATCGGTATCGGCTTGTTTGTTTTGATTAATCGATGGACCAACAAATGCGTGGCCAAGGTTGCCGGTGAAAAGATTGAAGCCGACAAAAACATGGTGGGCATTATTCTTGAATACATTCAAGGCATTGCAGAAATCAGAAATTACAATATAATCGGTCAAAATCAGTCAAGAGTTCAAAAGGCCATAGACAGAAAGAAAAATGCCGACATAAGCGCAGAACTTTCGGCAATTCCCGCGGTTGGCGTGCAAAACTTATTTGTAAAGCTTATGGGCGTTGTGATTGCGGGTGCTTCTCTTTCCTTTTATTTTAACGGCACCTTGGATATCGTATACACCATCACAATGCTGTTTTGCTCCTTTATGGTATTCGAAGCCTTGGATACCGCAGGAACATTCACGGCTTTACTTAAGGTAATAGGTAAAGGTGTTGACCTTGCAAACGAGATACTTGATATAGAGCAGATGGATATAGACGGCGTCGATTACAAGCCTGAAAACAGAGACATACATCTTGAACACGTAAGCTTTGCTTATGAAAACAGAAAGATAATCGATGACGTTTCTTTGGACATAAAAGAAAACACAACAACCGCCATTGTGGGCCCTTCAGGCGGAGGAAAGACCACCATCACTTCCCTTATTGCAAGATTCTGGGATGTAAATGAAGGAAGTGTTTCTTTGGGCGGAAGAAACGTTAAGGACTATAGCTTTGATTCCTTAATGGAAAACTTTAGCTTTGTGTTCCAAAGAGTCTATCTTTTTGAAGACACGATTGCAAACAACATTCGATTCAGTAAGCCCGATGCCTCCATGGAAGAAGTGATTGAAGCTGCAAAGAAAGCAGCCTGCCATGACTTTATATCAGCACTTCCCAACGGATACGATACGGTTATCGGTGAAGGCGGAGCCACACTTTCCGGAGGAGAACGTCAAAGAATCGCCATAGCCCGCGCCATTATGAAGGATGCGCCAATCATCATTCTTGATGAAGCAACGGCAAATGTGGACCCTGAAAACGAAAAAGAACTTACTGAAGCTATTGAGAATCTTACAAAGAAAAAGACCATCATTATGATTGCTCACAGGCTTAAGACTGTAAGACATGCAGACCAGATTATTGTGGTAGATAAAGGTAAAATCGTTCAAAAGGGTAAGCATGACGAGCTTATGAAGCAGGAGGGAATATACAAAAACTTCATCACAGGAAGAAGAAAAGCCGTAAGCTGGAAGATAGGCTAAACTAAGAAAGGTTTCTTTTAACAAAAATTTCCTAAAAGAAGCTAAAAAAAGTATAGTTTATTTCCTCTAAATATGTAAAAATAGCTGTATGGGAAAATTTATGTAGTTGGAGGTTTTATTATGGAATTACAAAACGTAGTAGTGGCCGGAGGCGGTGTCCTTGGCACTCAGATCGGCCTTATGTGTGCATACACAGGTCACAAGGTAACATTTTGGCTCAGAAGCGAAAGCTCTATCGGACGTACCACTCCAAAGATTGAAATGTATTCCGATATGATGCTTAAGGATTTGGAAGCTGCTAAAGCACTTATTTCAAATCCCATCGGAAAGATGCTCTATCCCAGAGGAATGATTAAGACATGGGACGGAATCACCGCTGAAAAGATTGATGAACTTGTAAAAGTCGGAAAAGAAAACCTTAAAAACAATATAAAGATTGAGCTTGATATGGCAAAGGCTGTTTCAGACGCTGATATCGTGATTGAATCAATGTCTGAAGATCCCGAAGCAAAAATCGGTGTTTATAAGCAGATGAAAGACCTTTTACCTGAAAAGACAATTCTTGTTACAAACTCATCAACAATGCTTCCAAGCAGATTTGCAGAATATACAGGAAGACCTGAAAAGTATTTATCTCTTCACTTTGCAAACACTATTTGGAAAAACAATACAGCCGAAGTTATGGGACATCCCGGAACAGATAAGGCAATCTATGATAAGGTAGTTGCCTTTGCAGCTGACATTAACATGGTGCCCTTAAGGCTTAATAAAGAGCAGCCCGGATACATTCTTAACTCAATGCTTGTACCTTTCTTAGGCGCAGCTCAGGCACTTTGGGCAAACGAAGTATCAGATCCTCAAACAATCGACCTTACATGGAGACTTGCAACAGGCGCTCCTAAGGGACCTTTCGAAATCCTTGATATTGTAGGTCTTGAGACAGCATACAACATTCACATCATGAAGCCTGAATCAAAGGTTGAAGGAAGCCTTGAAAACAGAATCTGTAAGCTTTTAAAAGAAAAGATTGATAAAGGCGAAACAGGTATCAACACAGGAAAAGGTTTCTACGACTACAAAAAATAAGCAATTTAAAATCCCGGATTTTTATCCGGGATTTTTTTATGCCCAAAGAAAAAGCAACGCATTTTAACAAAAAGAGCCGACAAATGTTAAGTTTGGTTGGTGGACTCTTTATTTATTTGGCAATAGAATGATGTTAAAATAAATTGCAAAGGTGGGATAAATATGAGAAAACACTACATAGACAACATTAGATGGATTACGGTAGTAATCGTGTTAGTTTACCATGTTTTTTACATGTACAATGCAGAAGGAGTGCTTGGAGGCGTAGGTAGAATTACGGATTTACCGGTACAGTATTATGATATATTCCAGTATCTGGTTTATCCTTGGTTTATGCCAATTCTTTTTCTTATTGCGGGCATAAGCTCAAAGATTTATTTAGACAGCCACACGGATAAGGAATTTGTAAGGACAAGGACCACAAAGCTTTTGGTGCCCTCCACAATCGGTCTTTTTGTGTTTTGGTTTCTTCAAGGCTATATAAATATGCACATAGGAGAAGCCTTCTCTGATTTATCAATGATGAGTTTGCCCAAGCCGGTTATTTATTTTATTATGGTGGCTTCGGGAAGCGGCATTCTTTGGTTTGTTCATGTGCTTTGGATATTTAGTGTGCTGTTGGTGCTTATTAAAAAGATAGAAAAAGGAAAACTTTTAGAGCTTGGAAAGAAGACTCCGTTATGGATGATTCCTTTATTCTTTTTCCCTATATGGGGAGCGGGACAGATACTTAACACTCCCATAATTTCTGTTTACAGATTCGGTTTTTACTTCGTTTTCTTTATGCTTGGATACTTTGTTTTTTCACATGACGAAGTTATTGAAAAGCTTAAAAAGTTTGCGGTGCCTTCAATTGTTTTAGGTGTGCTTCTTTGCGTAAGTTTTGCTGTATATTACTTTTATATAAAGGGCGGATTAAACTACGCTGATAAGCCCATTAACAGAGGCCCTTGGTTTGCGGCATGCGCTTACTTTGGCTCTCTTTCAATGCTTCTTGGAATGGCCAGGTTTATGGATTATAGCACTGACTTTACTTCTTGGATGAGTAAGCATAGCTGGGGATTGTATATTTTCCATTATCTTGGAATATCATCGGTTGGATACTTTATTGCAAAGCCTAAACTTTTGCCGGCACTTCCCTGCTACATTTTAAGCTTGCTTGCAGGTTTCTTGTTTGGCTACGGCTTATATGCGGTTATTTCAAGAATTCCTTTCTTTAGATGGGCGGTACTTGGAATTAAAAAGAAAAAGGAGAAATAAATGTTTAAGGATAATCTCGTTCAGATGCGTAAGGCGCTTCAATTGACTCAGGAAGATATTGCGGATAAGCTTGGCGTCACAAGGCAATCAGTTGCCAAGTGGGAATCGGGTGAGACGGTTCCTGACCTTGATAAATGTAAACTTTTGGCAGATATCTTTGGGGTTTCTTTGGACGATCTTGCCAACTATGAGTCTGATGAAAACTTTGGCCTCGGAGTGCCTCCTAAAGGAAAGCATTTATTCGGCCTTGTTACTGTGGGAGATAAAGGACAGATTGTTATTCCTGCAAAGGCCAGAAAGATATTTGATATTTCCGCAGGGGACAGGATGCTTGTACTTGGAGATGAGGGCCAGGGCATTGCGATTGTAAAAGCGGATAGTTTTCTTCCTTTGGCAGGCATGGTTAAAAAGATAAAGTAGGGGTTGTTACGGCCGAGTTTTGACTTATAATAATGTGTGATATTGATATTTAGTTTAAACGACTTTTTAGCATGGAGTGATTTGTTGGAGGATAGATTTTATGCCTGAGTGGTTATCTAGGACACAACTACTGTACGGGGAAGAGGCGATGAAGAAGCTTAAAGCTTCAAGGGTTGCAGTCTTTGGCGTAGGCGGCGTAGGCGGATATGTGGTGGAAGCACTTGCAAGAAGCGGTGTCGGAGCATTGGACCTTATCGACAATGACAAGGTTTGTGAATCAAACATAAACAGGCAAATAATAGCTACCCGTAAAACTATTGGGCAATACAAGGTGGATGCGGCCAAAGAACGCGTACTTGATATAAATCCCGATTGTATTGTAAGAGAATACAAAGTTTTCTTTCTTCCGGAAACTGAAGATCAATTTGACTTTACAGAATATGATTATGTGGTGGATGCCATTGATACCGTAACGGGAAAGCTTTCAATAATAGAAAAGGCAAAGAAAGCAAATGTGCCCGTTATATCAGCTATGGGTGCCGGAAATAAGGTAAATCCTTCAATGTTTGAGGTGGCAGACATTTATGAGACTTCAGTTTGCCCTCTTGCAAAGGTAATGAGGAAAGAACTTAAGAAAAGAGGCATAGAGTCACTTAAGGTAGTATATTCAAAGGAAGAGCCCATAAAGCCTGCTGAGAGTGCCGAAAACATCGATAAAGACACAAAGCGTAGAAGCATTCCCGGCTCCACTGCCTTTACCCCTTCCGTTGCAGGCCTTATTATCGCGGGAGAAATAGTCAACGACTTAACGGAAATTCATTAAAATCTTTGACGAATAAAGACTTTTTAGATACGATATCTAAAGAGTCTTTTTTAATTAAAAAACATAAGGAGACAGATTATGAAAAAGATATCACTTACAAAATATACAGACTTTATAGTTAAAAAAACTGAGGAACTACTTAATATAGATTCCCCCACAGGCTACACAAAAGAAGCGGCCGATTGGGTAAAGAAAGAATTTGAAACTCTCGGATTTAAGGCAACCCTTACAAACAAAGGCGGCGTGATTGTAGACCTTACCGGAAAAGACAAAAAGAACGGTCTTTTACTTGAAGCCCACGTGGATACCCTCGGCGGTATGGTTGCTACCATAAAAGAAAACGGAAGGCTTCAGCTTACAAATCTTGGAGGAATGAACCCCAATAACGCTGAAACCGAGAACGTAAGAGTTGTCACAAAGTTTAACGGAATCTACGAAGGAACCTTCCAGTTAAAGAACGCATCCATTCACGTTAATGGCAAATATGATGAAGAAAAAAGAACATGGGAAACTTGCGAAGTGGTTCTTGATGAGGATGTAAAGAAAAAAGAAGATACGGAGAAACTTGGCATTTCGGTTGGAGACATCGTGTGCTTTGAGCCAAATGTGCGTGTTACTAAGTCAGGCTATATTAAGTCAAGATTCTTAGATGATAAGTTAAGCGTTGGTATTTTACTTGGCCTTGCTAAGTACATTAAAGAAACAAAGGCAGTTCCGAAAAGAGCGCTTTACGCTCACATAACAGTATTTGAAGAAGTAGGTCACGGCGGATGCGGAAGCGTGCCCGATAACTGCACCGAAGCAATTTCCGTTGATATGGGATGTGTGGGCGATGGCCTTACCTGTACAGAAAGGCAGGTTTCAATCTGTGCAAAAGACAGTGGTGGCCCTTACAGCTATGAAATCGTTAAGGCCCTTACCGAGGCTGCAAAGAACACAGGCGCTGACTACGCAGTAGATATTTATCCTCATTACGGAAGCGACGTTGAAGCCACACTTCGCTCAGGAAACGATTTAAAGCACGGCCTTATCGGTGCAGGCGTATACGCTTCTCACGGCTATGAAAGAAGCCACAGAGACGGCGCAGAAAACACCCTTCGCCTCTTAATCGGCTACACACTTTAGTGGCCCTGGGGGACGGGGTTAGTGGTTCATTAACCAAATAATATACTATGGGGGAGAAATTATGGTGACTAAATCAACTTCACACGGAAATAGAATTAACTACATAGATAATCTCAGGTGGATATGTGTATTTCTGCTGATACCTTATCATGCGGCAATGTCGTATAACATCTGGGGAGAAGACTTTTATATATTTTTTGAACAAAGCAAACCCATTGCAGCACTTGTTTTGTCCTGTGCACCCTGGCTTATGCCCTTGTTGTTCCTTCTGGCAGGAGTATCTGCCGGCTTTTCTTTGAAAAAGAGGGGATACTTTGGCTTTATAGTAGAGCGATTAAAAAAATTGGGAATAGCATTTATTCTTGGCCTTTTGTTGATAAATCCTGTGCTTAGTTACTTTGCTGATGTTACACATAATGGGTATATCGGCAACTATTTTGAGCATTACAAAGTCTTTTTTACGAGGATAACTGACTTAACAGGTAATGATGGTGGCTTTGCAGTGGCCCACATGTGGTTCCTTCCGGTCCTAATAATTATTTCTATTGAGGCTTGTGTAGTAATCAAAATAGTGGAAATTATACCTGTCAAGAAGAGAGAGGGCCTTGGCCTGATTTGCTTTATCGCATTGACTTTGGCGTCAATAGCCACATTTAAAATAAGACTATTTGGTGAACCGGTCCATACGTATTTCTTCCTCTTCCTGCTGGGATACTACTTCTACAGTGACAAGAATTACATCGAGAAGATAAAGAAATTGAAGTGGTTTATAGTGCCGCTATTTCTAATATCAACTGCTTTATATGTCTATCTGGTTGAATACACAGAGGGCTTCTACCGACTTACTACAGTATGTAATTATTTAGCTTTTATTTTAGGAGTGCCGGCTTTATTCTGCCTAGGTTCCCTATGGCTTGACTTTAGAAATGATGTTACGGGATTCTTCTCGGAAATATCATATTTATACTACATAATCCATTTCCCGATACTTGTGTTTTGGCAGTACGCTTTGGACAAAATCGGAATGAACCACACAGTAAATTTCTTTGTGGCAATACTTCTTTCGGTTTCGATAACGTTGACATTTTGTGCCATGTATAAACGCATTAAAAGGCACCTTGCTGCAAAACTGAAGAGGTCGTAATGACCCTAGGGGACGGAGGTAGTGGTCTATTATGAGCAATGTGAAAAACGGGAAGTTCGTATATAAAAATGAAGAAAGCATGAAGAAGATGCATGAGTTCTACGATAAGACCCTTGCATCTCTTGATGTACCATATTCGGAAGATTATTTTGATACATCATTTGGCAAAACCCATTGCCTTCTCGTTGGTGATCCTGAAAAGCCAAGGATATGTACAATACATGGCGGAAACGGGATCACAACGTTGAATCTGAAACTGTTTCTTCCGTTGCTTCAAGAATACTGTATCATTGCACCGGATGTGATCGGTATGCCGGGGAAAAGTGATCCATACAGAAATATAAGCAGCAAGAAGGATGAGTACGGACTGTGGATCAAGGAAGTACTGGATCATTACAAAGAAGATCGGATATCCTTTGTTGTATCTTCCTACAGTTCCGCTATGTTTCTTTCATTTGCCAGGATGTATCCGGAGAATGTAAGAAGTGCATTGCTTCTGGTTCCGTCAGGAATTGCACATGGCTCGATCCTGCCTATGCTGGGCAAGATGGTCGTTCCGTTTATGAAATACTATTTTAGTCCTTCCGGGAAAACACTTGATGCAGTGATTGAGTCTATGGGTGGAAAAGGGGATTCGATATGGAGAGAATTCTTCGACATTATGATGTCCTCATACAAGATGGAGATGAGACCGCCCAGGGAATATAAGAAGAGGGAAATGATATCGTTTAAAGCTCCGCTTCTGATAATTGCGTCGGAAAAGGATATCTTTTTTCCGGCAGGCAGAGTATTTAACAAGGCAGGGAAAATCTTTGCAGGACCGGTCACGATGGTTGAAATAGACAGTAAACATCTTCCATCAGATGAAACTATGGTTGATGTATGTAAACGAACAATAGAGTTCTTTGAGAATACTTAACGAGAATATCTTACAGCATAATAGAGGAGCATTATGGATAATAGTATTATTGAGAGTTTTATCAGAAAGCAGAATGTTGCCTTTATCTGTTCTATTGATGAAGATGGATTTCCAAATGTAAAAGCGATGCTGAAGCCGAGAAAGATGGAAGGCTTACATGGTTTTTATTTTTCGACAAACACATCATCCATGAGAGTAAAGCAGTATATGAATAACCCCAATGCCTGTATTTACTTCTATCATAAGGGTTTGATTAAGTATGTGGGTGTAATGCTGAAAGGCAAAATGGAAGTGCTGACTGATCAAGAGACAAAAGATATGATCTGGCATAAAGGCGACACAATGTTCTATAAGGGAGGGGTTACTGATCCGGATTATTGTGTATTAAAGTTTACCGCTGAAGGCGGAAGATACTATTGTGATTTGAAGACGGAAAGCTTCACGATAGAATAGCGAGTTATATCGGAATATTATCGTGCTTAAATAGAGCGGATATCCTGCCTACCAAATTCTTTAGGTTAGAATCGCTGTAAGATCAAACGAAAAAGCAGCTTGAATTATACCAATAACTGCCCTTTCGTTTGATCTTATTGCGATTTAACCTAATTGAACAAAGTAAGCGTCCGTGGGGCCGATATCCCTATGGAGTTTTAATCCAAGAAGCTTACCGTTTTTTTACCATAATTAGATGATAACATACCTTATCACCTTTATTTTTTTTTATTTTATGGCATCAAAAATAAACCTCCCATTCGCGAGGCTTTGAAATATATAGCCTTTCTCCTTAACAAAGCATTGGCATCTGCCTATGGTGATCTATGATTTTTCCACCACAATGTTTACATACCTCGACTTTGAATCCCCATAAATGCTCCAGTATCTGAGCTGATGTCATGTTTCTTAGCTCAGATATATAGCGCTTACAACCAAGCTGATTCCTGCATAGAGTAAGGCTACTGTTTTTTTTACGACTACAAAGCAACCCAAAATGCCGTATTCTTACAAAGCGCTTTGGCGGAACATGCATGAGAAAGCGTCTTATAAATTCAACTCCGCTTATAGTGATATTCTTCCATTTACCCGCATTACGGTAGTCTTTAACAGAAAATGTAACGCTTTCATCATTGATGAGGATTATTCTGTGGTTGCTTATAGCTATCCTATGAGTGTACTTGCCCAGGTATTTAATTACAGATTGAGCACCATTAAAGGTTCTCTTGCAGTGTGGAATCCATTCTTTGGAATAGCAGGTATCGAGTAACGCTTTAAATTCATATCTGTTCTTATATCTTTCTGATGAACCAAAAAACTTAAGCTTTCCGGCTTCCCATAGACTCTTTAGTTCTTCCATGTACTTACCGCGAAAGACTTTTGAAATCACCTGTATCGGAATAAAGAACTTATCACCTTTATCTTTCCAATGCCTGTTTTTATCCAGTCCACCTCCCAAGAGTATCGTGTGTATGTGTGGATGATAGTTCAGCTCAGATCCCCATGTATGAAGTATGCAGATATATCCAACATTTGCACCAAGGTATTTATCCTGTACAGATAAATCGTTGATGGTGGCTGAAGCAGCATGGTACAACGTATCATAAAGAAGTTTTTGGTTATTGTAGATAATGGGATTCAATTCAGCAGGAACGGTAAAAACAAGATGAAAATATGGGGCATCCAAGACATCTTCCTTACGCATATCCATCCACTTTTCTTTCGGGAGAGCTTGACACATGGGGCAGCACCTGTTCCTGCAGGAATTATAATGGATTGAAATACAGCCACAGTCTTCACATACTTGTACATTAGCACCCATACGTGAAGTCTTACAATTCATAATGGCATTAGCAACTTTTGCCTGTTCTACAGATGGTGTGTATTTTTCTAGGTAATCAGGGTAAAACTTCAGAAATATATCCTGTACTGTAGGCTTATTCATTTTTAGGGTCCTCTCTATCAAAAGGACTCTGAATTCCCATAATAGTCTTATTGCTTCTGTGAAGATATACTTCGGTGGATTTTGGATCTCTGTGTCCGAGAAGAGCTTGTATATATTTTTGATCCACCCCTTGCTCCAAGAGATGCGTCGCAAAGCTGTGCCTAAGACTGTGCGGTGTTGCTTTAGAGGTAATACCTGATTTCTTAATAGCTCTGCGCATAACCTGTTCCAGCGTACTTACCGTCAGATATTCTCCTGTGAATCTGTTGGGGAACAGTATGCCAGTGGGACGGTTTCTCTCAAACCAATACTGGGTGAGGATATCCAGATTTTTCTTTGAAAGAATAGTATATCTATCCATGCGGTTTTTTGTATTCCGCACATGGATCTGCATATTTGATCTGGAAATGTCATCATAATGCAAATGTATGACTTCCGACACACGCATACCAGAAGAATACATAGTTGCAAACATTGCCCGGTACTTTATGTCCACAACATTCTCGAGAAAAAGGTTAACCTCATCTAAAGTAAGAACTACTGGTAAAGGCTGATCTTTTATCATACGTGGTATTAATATCTCGTCCCAAAGCACACCTAAGACATACTTATAAAAAAAGCGGATTGATGAGTTGTACAGATTCAAGGTGGTAGCCTTTACCCCTTCATCTTTCTTTTTCAGAAGAAAATCGCGAACATCCTGACAGGTGAGATCTTTTGGATCTTTGCCAACATAATTCAGAAAATATGCAACATAGTTATGGTAGCAGTGAATGGACCGCTCTTTAAGATTCCTGATTTTTCCAGCTTCTTCAAGTTTTTTCAAATATTCATCATACATAATAAAAACCTCCGAGAGTTATAGTTATTGATAGGAACAACTAAACTATCGGAGGTGCATTTGCATCAAAATGATGCTTGTACTTTGTACACGCAAATGATATTCTTTTCATGGCAGTGTTAGTAATGATCCTGTTTGATTGTTAAGTTTCGCGACTACAACAATACTACTATTAGGACTTACTTTCTACTGCCTTTTAAATTACATGAAGACTGCGCCACAGCCTTGGCAGGCCATCGCGCAGCGATTTTGTTCAATTAGGATTTTCATCATCTCTACAAAA